>CAYRHC010000001.1:0-24960 GCA_964423935.1 uncultured Bacteroidales bacterium
TGCGTTCCTTCACCTTTTCCATGCCGAAATGGTCTTGGTTCAGCACCTTTTTTGCACGTGCCAGGTTGAAGTTGTCCTTGCTATATTCTCCCCAAGGCAGGTCGAGCAGCGTGGGCAGGTAGTTGGCCTGGGTTGAGTAGTCGGGCGAGTAGGGGCTCATGGCCTCCAGCTTGAGCATTTCCTTTTCGAAGCTCTCGGCGGTTTCCTGCGACCAGCGCTTGTTCTTGGCTTTTTGTCGCATCTCGCGGCATTCCTGTTCCTGAGCCGTGCCGCCAAGTTCGTTTTGGATGGTCTTAATCTGCTGTTGCAGGAAAAATTCACGCTGCTGTTGCGAAATGCCCTCCTTGGTTTTCGATTGGATGGACATCTTCAAATCGAGCAGTTGCGACTCGCGGTTCATGATTTCCAGCAGGCGGTAGCAACGCGTCTTGAAGTCATCTATCGTCAGCAATTCCAGCTTCTCCTGCATCTTGATGGCGAAGTTGGCGCAGATGAAGTTGACCAGGGCGAAGGGCTTCTCGATGTTGCGGATGGCAAACACGGCTTCCGGCGGCAGATTGCTGGCCGAGTTCTTGATAATCTTGATGGACAGATCCTTGATGGCCTGAATCAGCGCTTCGAACTTACGGGATGTCTTTTGGGGAACGATGTCTTCACGCAGCACGATACGGCCCTTCAGATAGGGCTCGACGCTGGTGAGTTCGTCCAGTTCGCAACGGTTGATGGTTTGCAGAATGATGGTGGTGGAATTGTCGGGCATCTCCAGAATGCGGAAGATGCGGGCGACCACGCCCACAGAAGCTAGGTCTTCCTGACGCGGGTCCTCGACGGAGGCATCCTTTTGCGTGAAAGTGGCGATGATGGTGCTTTGGCGATAGGCTTCCCTGACCAGGCTGAGCGATTTTGTACGGCCTATGCTCACGGGCATGGCAACGCCGGGAAACAGCACCATGTTGCGCAAAGGCAGGATGGGCAGGGTGTCGGGCAAATCGGTCTGTTCGAGGCAGGGTTCGTCCTCGTCAGATATCATCGGTATGAAATTGTTTTCGTTTTCGTCCTCGTCTTGAGGAAGTGTCAGCTGTCTGAAAATGTTCATTCGCGGTTATTTCTTGTTTTTCTTACCCGATTTGCTGTAGCGGGCGTTCAAGGCATTCAGCACTTCGTCGGTGATGTTGTAGGCGGGTGCGGCTACCAGCACGTTGTCGTTGGCGGAGTTACTGATAATAAGGTGATATTGTTTGATGCGGTTGTATTCGTTCAGATAGTTGTAGACCGAATCGTGCAGGCAGGTGTTCATCTTCTGCATTTCGGCGTTCAGCTCGTTGGACAAGCGCTGGTCGAGGGCTTGCAAGTCCTGCTGCTTCTTGACGAGGCGTTCCTGCTCGCTGCGGGCGCGCTGTTCGGAAAGGAAGGCGTTGTTTTCGAGCTTGCGCTGGAATTCGGCTGCTTCCTGCTCGAACTGACGGGCCTTTTGGTTGTAGCTGGCCTGTGAATTCTCACGTTTGCGCATCAACTGTTCGTTCAGTTCGATGGCATAGTCGTATTGCAGCAACAGCGAGTCCACGTTGATATAGGCGATGGGCAGTTTTTCATCGGCGGCGACGGGCACGGGGCAGTCGGCTTCCTTTTGCTTGCAGGAAACTCCGCAGAAATAAATAATGTAAAGTGCTGCAACTGCAATGAGCAGAACGATGTTGATGATGAGGCTAGTCTTTTTCATAATCGGGGTTATTGTTTTTGTTCTTATTTGTTGTCGTCTGGCGGCGTTCGTCCCGGTCCATGCTGGCGGCGCAGTGTATGCCTTGTTGGCGCAGGGCCTTGTTGCCTTCGATATGGGTGTTGGGAAAGCGCCCTCCCTTGACGAAGAACACGCGTATGCCCAGCAGCAGCACGGCTATGAGTACCAGGACGATAGTGAGTATCAATACTTCCAACATTTCTTGCTGAAAAAAATGAGTACAAAAATAGTGTGAATTGCACGAATATCCAAAAGTCGCAAGGCTTGTTTCTTATCTTTTCTCTCCATATATTTGCGCTGTCAGTCCAACAACTTAAACTTACAATGATATGAACCAATTACAACCCGCCTCTGTATGGCATTATTTCCAAGAACTTTGCAAGGTGCCGCGCCCCTCTTTCAAGACGCAGAAAGTACAACAATGGCTGCTTGATTTTGCCAAGGAGCATGGCTTGGAAAGTGTGCACGATAAAACCGGCAACGTCATTATACGTAAGGCCGCCACTCCCGGTATGGAAAAGGCCAAGCCTGTCATTCTGCAAGGCCATATGGATATGGTCTGCGAAAAGAACGGCGATGTGCGGCACGATTTCGAAAAAGATCCCATCGATTTTTACGTGGACGGCGACTGGATGCGTGCCCGCGGTACCACGCTGGGTGCCGACAACGGTATAGCCGTGGCTATGTGTCTGGCCCTGTTGGCTGCCGAAGATGTGAAGCACGGTCCCATCGAATGCCTGTTCACTGTCGACGAAGAAGTGGGTCTGGTAGGCGCCACCAATATCGAGCCCGGCTTGCTGCAGGGCAAGACCCTGATTAACCTCGACAGCGAGGACGACCATTGGCTTTGCATCGGTTGCGCCGGCGGTATCAACACTTTGGCCCAGTTTGCTTTTGAAACTATGCCTGCACCGGCCGGTCTGTTCTTCTTCAAGCTGGGTATCACCGGTCTGAAGGGCGGCCATTCGGGTACCGACATCAATGCCGGCCGTGGCAATGCCAACCAGCTGCTGGTGCGCTTCCTCTATCAAGAATCTCGTGTCAACGAGTTGTATATCACAGATTTCAAGGGCGGTAACTTGAGCAATGCCATTCCCCGCGAGGCTAACTGTATCGCCGCTGTGCCTTTCGCCAATAAAGAACAGCTGCGCGTACGCCTGAATATTTTCGAAGCCGATTTGCAGGCTGAATTCGGTCAGAATGAACCCGGTCTGAAAATGGTACTCGAATCTGTAGAGGCTCCCGCTACGGTGCTCAAGTCAGAATACGCCCAACGTTTCCTGCAGGCTATGTACGCCTGTCCCAACGGCGTTATCCGCATGAACAAGGATATGCCCGATCAGGTGGACACTTCTACCAACTTGGCCTCCGTGAAGCCTACCGAAGGCAAAAAGAACCAGTGGACCATCGTTACTTCGCAGCGCAGTTCCATCGAAAGCAGCAAACTCGATGTGGTGAACCGCGTTCAGGCCATCTTCGAACTGGCCGGTATGGAAACTTGCCATACGGAAGGCTATCCCGGTTGGGCGCCCAATACCGATTCTCCGCTGCTCAAGCTGATGGTGGACGTGCACAAGGATATCTTCGGCGAAGAACCTCATGTGTATGCTATTCACGCCGGTCTGGAATGTGGCTTGTTCCTGCAGAAATATCCCGATTGGGATATGGTGTCTATCGGCCCGACCATGCGCGGTGTGCATTCGCCCGATGAATGTCTGTATGTTCCTTCGGTGGAAAGCATCTGGAAATACCTGGTGGCCACCTTGGAACGCCTGTAACCCTTGCCGGCAGTGAAAATGAAAAGACAGCAGCGGCTCCGGGCCGCTCTGGTGACGATATGTTGGGTCTTGGTTGCCGCCGCTTGCGGGCGGCAACCAAGCCTTTTTCCGTCCGGCGACGGCGCTTTGCGCGCTTCGTGCGACAGTCTGCATTTCGACACCCTGTTTTCGGGCCTTTCCTCTACCACTGCCTGGATGCGCATTTATAACGCATCGGCCCAACCGCTCCGTATAGATTCGGTGTATCTCCTGTCGGGCGGCGAATCCGGATTTCGTGCCAGTGTGGATGCCTTCGCCTTGTCCGAAAGCCGGAATCTGAGCCTGCCTGCGGGCGACAGCTTGTTTGTTTTTGTCGAAATTACGGCACCCCAACAACAGACATCAGGTCCTTGCCATATCGAGGACAAGCTTTGCTTTGCCTACGGCGATGAACGTCTGAATATCGTCTTGGATGCCTATGCCTGGGATGCTGTCATGTGGCGTGGCAAGACGATAGCCGGCGATACCTTGTTGCGTGCCGACAAGCCCTATGTCATTTACGACAGTTTGACGGTGGCCGCCGGTGCTTGTCTCAGCTTGGACGAAGGTGTGACCTTGCATTTCCACGACGGAGCCGCTTTGATGGTGTATGGCTCCTTGCAGGCCAAGGGCAGTGCACAACGACCGGTGGTCTTGCGCGGCGACCGGCTCGATTGGGCTTTCGACGATTTCCCCTACGAATGGTATCCCGGGCAATGGACAGGCGTGTACCTGGGGCGTGAGAGCTATGTCAATTGCCTCGATTTCACGCATATTCGCGGTGCCTATTACGGCATTATCTCCGATTCCTCTTCGCTGGAAACCACCAAACTGACGCTGAGCAATTCACAACTGTTCAATATGATATACAGCGGCATTTACGCCTTCAGCACCAAGATGGAGGTGAGCAATACGCTTATGGCCAACAGCGGCTCCTATACCGTGGCGCTCATAGGCGGCGATGCTGTCTTTACCCATTGCACCATTGCCAATTATCAGGTGCTGACCCGGCGTGAAGACGATACACCCTCGTTGGTTGTAGTCAACTTTACGCAGGACAATCAGGGCCGGCAGACACTTTATCCCTTGCAACAGGCCTCTTTCCGCAATTGCATCGTCTATGGTTCGCGTCAGGACGAGTTTGCCATGGGACTCTTGCCCGAGGCGGGGGAGGATATTTCCTTCCAATCCTGTCTGCTGCGCAAGAAAGATACGCTGGACGCCACTGTTGCCTCTTCTGTCATTTACAATCTGGATCCTTGTTTCAAGGCTATTAACGACAACTACCGCTACGATTTCCATCTGGATTCCTTGAGTCCGGCCCTAAATGCGGCCAATCCCGTATTTTCAATCGATTTTCCCTTCGATGCCGACGGCCTTCCCAGACTGCAGGACGAGGCTCCCGATATGGGCGCTTTCGAATATGCCCGGAAGACTTTTTGAATGGGCTTTTTTTAACATTTCTATTGCTTTGGAAGACTTTTATTTTCGGATTAATCTTCGTAAAATTGCGGACTTTTACGACCAAGAGAAAACAACTAAATCCGCGATATGAAAAGACTTCAGAAAACCTGGTCAAAGCTGACGCTTGCAATGGCCCTGATATTATGTACATTAGGCTTCAATGCATGCTTCGACAGCGATGATGTGGGCTCTGCCTATTACACCTTCCTCGGACAGACCGTCACTTCCTATCTGGAAGAGAATCCCGATTTGTACAGCGAATTCCTGCAGGTGCTGGATACCACCGGGGTTAAGGATTTGCTCGCCACTTACGGTACCTATACGGTATTTGCTCCTGTCAATGAGGCGATGAAGGCCTACTATCAAGACTCGGGCGTGACGACTATGCAGGAGTTCCTTGCCGACAAGACTTATGGCGATTCAGCCCGTTATACGGCTCTAAGGGAGATGGCCTTCTTCCAGCTGATATCCACCAAGGCCTATACCGAAAGCGAATTCCCCGAGAGCGGCCGCTTCGACCACAAGAACATGATGAACCGCTATATCAGCATCGCTTACAAGAACCCCACGGGCAACAAGCTGGAAATCGTGGTGAACGGCTCGTCCACCATTTTGCTCAAGGACCAGGAAGTGCACAACGGTGTGGTACATGCCGTCGACCGCGTGCTGGTACCTTCGAACTTCCTGCTGCCGGAATTCATCAAGTCGGAACCCAGATTCTCCATTTTCACCGAAGCGCTTTACGCCACCGGACTGAGCGAGAAGTTGCTGCTCGAACGCGACGAAAACTACAAGCAGCTCAGCAAGACCAACCCCGATGTAAAGGATATCAACTATACGGCTTTTATCGAGTCTGACTCCGTTTACAATGCGGCCGGCATCTACAGTTTGGACGATTTGGCACAGTATGCCAGAAAAGTGTACGACGATTTGTATCCGCAATATGCCGGCATTTCAGACCAGACCGACCCCAACAACAGCTTGAACCGCTTTATTTCTTACCATTTGCTCAATTATTGGGTATGGGAAGGCGGCTTCACCTACAAGGTGGGTATGTACGATCCTCTTCTGCAGCCTGCACGCAAGGGTAAGGGTGAAGGTATCGTAGAGTATCTCTTCCCCATGGCGGAGAACACCATGATTGAAATCAAGGAGGAAATGGACGACAACTATGATATCGTTCCTGTTTTCAACAAGAAGGATGACGGTTCCTGCGTGCGTTGGTTGCGTCAGGTAACTATCGGTGATATGTCGATGGCAGCCAACGGTATCGTGCACGAAATAGACAACATCCTTGTTTTCGACCAGGAAGTGCAGAATCAGGTGTTCACCAAGCGTCTGCGTATCGATGTGTTCGCTACTTTGCCTGAAATGATGAATGCCAACTTGCGCCCGCTCAAAGAATCGGACCAGGCTAACAAAGAAGTGACCTATCCTGCGGGCTTCTTCGAAAACTTGACCTATACGGATGCCACCGTTATGCAGAACCGCAAATTCAACTCGGGTAGCGTGCAGCACCAAGGCGGCTCGTTCTACGTGAGCGGCAACTTTGACTTTACCCAAAAACTGCCTGCACTGCCCGAAGGTACTTGGGAGTTCCGTGTGGGTACCAAGCTGCGTGCCGACATTCCTTATATCGTGCAAATCTATGTTGACGGCATTCCCAACGGTATTCCGCTCGACCTTACCAAGACGGCCGAACATCCCGATGTTGGCGCTATCATGGACTATACCATTGCCAAGGACTATGGTTACGGCACCGGTTCCAAAGACTCTGAAATCGCCGACCTTTACCGCGACGAAGTGCTGGGCGGCAAGCCTAACGACAACGACAAGGACCTGCGCAACCGTGGCTGGATGAAAGCCCCCGATGCCATTACCTCTGTGGGTGGCGGTCTGTCGGCCCGCGACGACATCGGTTCTATGCGTAGCATTCTGGGTCGTTACGATTTCGGCCCCGGCATCGAACACACTTTGCGTATCAAGGCTGTGGGTGTGGTCGGCAGCAAGTCGCATCCCTTCGTATACGACTATCTGGAATTCATTCCCACCTCTATGATGGAAGACGAAGATATCTACTAGCATTAATTTTCATTAAATAGCCAAAAAGGCGGCTGGTGCGAGTGGCATCGGCCGCTTTTTTTTGTAATTTTGGTGCTTTTACAGGTAGCTTACCATTTATCTTCAAAGGATATCCATACTTTACCGTAATGACTAAGAAAAAACTGACACCTATGGCGGCCTTCAAGGGCATCTTTGCGCTTCTGCTGCTCTCGACCATGTTCGCTTGTGCGCCCATCAAGGTGGACAAGATGCTGTGCAATTACGAGGAAAACGCTACAGCATTGGAGGCTGACTCCTTGTATTTTTCATGGCAGCTTACCTCCAAGAAACAGGCCTGCATGCAGTCGGCCTATCAGATTGAGGTCTACGACAGCCGCAACAACCGTATTTGGGACAACGACTATGTACAGAGCAACCAAAGCCAGCGTATCCGTTACAACGGCCCTGCCTTGGAAGCTTCGCAGCAGTATTATTGGCGTTTGCGCGTATGGAACGACAAAGGCCGAAAATCGGCCTGGAAAGAAGCCGGCTTCTATGTAGCTCCTGCCACCGAAACGCTCGATGCCCAATGGATAGGTGCTATCAAGCGTTGCGACAGCCGTTTGCCCGAGGGACGTCATTATGAAGGCAATACCGTCAATCGTAACAAGGAGATGAAGGAGGCCTGGAAGAATACCGACCCGCTGTCCAAGCGCAGCATTTGTCTACGCAAGGAATTCCGTGCCAAAAAGAACGTGGTATCGGCCATGGTGTATGTGTCGGGGCTGGGCCATTACGAACTGACCATCAACGGCAAAAAGGTGGGTGATAGCGAATTTGCGCCTCTTTGGAGCGACTACGACAAGACAGTCTATTACAATGCCTACGATGTCAGCCGCTACATCAAAAAGAAGAATGCCATCGGCGTGCTGCTGGGCAACGGTTTTTACAACGAACAGGGCGGTCGTTATCGCAAACTGCTGGTAAGTTTTGGTCCGCCAACCTTGTTCTTGAAACTGCATTTGGTCTATGCCGACGGCTCTCAGGAAGATATCCGTTCGGACGCTTCCTGGAAATACGATTTCAGCCCCATCACTTTCAACAGTCTTTATGGCGGCGAAGATTACGATGCCACTTTGGAACAGAAAGGCTGGAATCGCTACGGTTTCGATGACAGCGCCTGGAAGCCCGTGGTACTGCAGGAAGCGCCTAAGGGCCGCTTGTGTCCGCAATGGGCGCAGCCTGTCAAGATTATGCGTCGCTATGATGTACAGCGCTATTGGACCAAGAACGGTGCCTATGTTTTCGATATGGGGCAGAACTTGGCCGGCTTCCCCGAAATCAAGCTCAAAGGCAAGGCCGGTGACAAGGTACGCATCTGGGTGGGCGAGTCGCTGGGCGAAGACAGCCTGGTGAGCCAAAAACAGTCGGGCAAGTCGCATTATTACGAATACACGCTTGGCAGCGACAAGGCTGAGACCTATCGTCCCCGTTTCGCCTACTACGGCTTTCGTTATATCCGTGTGGAAGGAGCTGTTTACAAAGGTGAACCTAACGACAACAAGTTGCCTGTGGTCAAAAAACTGCAATCGTGCTTTATCTACAATTCGGCGGAAAATTTCGGTTCTTTCCGTTCGTCCAACGAGATTTTCAACAATACGCACGAGCTGATACAGATGGCTGTTCGCAGCAATATGCAGGCGGTGTTTACCGATTGTCCGCACCGTGAAAAGCTGGGCTGGCTCGAGCAGTTGCAGCTGAACGGTTACGGGTTGCTCTACAACTACGACCTGACGCGTCTTTGGCCCAAGGTGCTGCAGGATATGTGCGACAGCCAGACGGCCGAAGGTATGGTGCCATCGACAGCGCCCACCTATGTGGAGTTTTCGCGTCTTTGGAGCGATTGTCCGGAGTGGGGTAGTTCCAGCGTCATCCTGCCCTTCATGTACTATCAGTTCTACGGCGATGATGCCATGATTCGCAAGTATTATCCCATGATGAAGGCTTATGTGGATTATTTGGAAAAAACTTCCGACAACCATATTGTAATGCAGGGTTTGGGCGATTGGTACGATTTTGGTCCCAAGCGTCCCGGTTTTGCGCAGAATACGCCGGTGCCCTTGTCGGGAACTGCCCATCATTATCAGAATATCCAGCTTCTGGTAAAGGCTGCGCAGATGCTTGGTTATCAAGACGATGTTGAATACTATTCGCAATTGGGCAAGGAGGTGAACGCCGCCTTCCATCAAAAGTATTTCCGTGCCGACAGCTGCATTTACGGCACCGGCAGCCAGAGCTCCTATGCCCTGCCGCTGTATATGGGTATGGTGGCTCCCGAACACCGCGATTCGGCGGTGGCTCATCTGCTCTCCGACATCGAAAAGCATGGCTATCGGCTGACGACGGGCGAAGTGGGCAACCGCTACTTGTTCGAGTTTCTGGCCCAGAACGGCTACAACGAGTATATGTACAAGATGCACAACCACGAGGAAGTGCCAGGCTACGGCTTCCAGAAAAAATTTGGTGCCACGACGCTTACCGAACAGTGGGATCCGCGTCAGGGTGCATCGTGGAATCATTTTATGCTGGGTGCCATTGACGAATGGTTCTTCACTTCGTTGGCCGGTATCAGATTCGACCCGCAACATCCCGGTGGACAGTATCTCATCATCCAGCCGCAAGTGCTGGGCGACATGACCTTTGTCGACTGTCAGACCAAGACCATCTATGGCCAAGTGTCCGTGCATTGGGAAATCAAGAAGGGCAACTTCATTCTGAAACTGGAAATTCCCGCCAACAGCGAGGCCAAGGTGTATATGCCCGGTCAGGATATGCCCCAATATCGGGTGAAGGCCGGAAAGTATAAATTCACAAGCAAACTTAATTGATAGATGAAACATATCTCGATTCTGCTGCTGGCTGCCCTAATGCTGGTATCCTGCGGCCCACAAGACAAGACTTCTTATCCTTGGGATAACGGCCGCCTTCAAGTGGATGCGACGGGCCACTTCCTGCAACATGAAAATGGCGAACCCTTCTTTTGGCTGGGTGAAACCGCTTGGCTGCTGCCCGAACGTCTCAACCGTGAAGATGCTGAATATTATTTGGAAGCCTGTCGTCAGGCCGGTTACAATGTGGTGCAGGTGCAAACCGTCAACGGCGTGCCGGCCACCAACTGCTACGGACAACTTTCTATGCCCGAAGGCTTCGATTTCAGTCATATCGATTGCGACAGCAGTTATGGCTATTGGGACCACATGGACTACATTGTCGAGACGGCTGCCAGCAAAGGCATCTACATCGGTATGGTCTGCATTTGGGGCGGACTGGTCAAGAAGGGGCTGATGTCGGTAGAGGATGCCAAGGCTTACGGTACTTTCTTGGGCGAACGTTACAAAGACCACCCCAATATCATCTGGTTTATCGGCGGCGACATCTATGGCGATGTCAAGACCGAAGAGTGGGAGACCTTGGCCCGCAGCATCAAGGCTGTGGACAAGAATCATCTGATGACTTTCCATCCTTTCGGGCGCACGCTTTCGGCTGTATGGTTCCATCAGGCCGACTGGCTGGATTTCAATATGTTCCAGAGCGGTCACCGCAACTATGGCATGAGTCTCAAAAAGGAACGTTCGCGCTGTGAACTGTTGCCAGATTCTTGTGAGGAGGACAACTGGCGTTATGTGGAAATCGCCCGCAACTATCAGCCCAGCAAGCCTGTTATTGATGGCGAACCCAGTTACGAGGGCATTCCCTATGGTCTGCACGATTTTACGCAGCCTTTCTGGCAAGACTACGAAGTTCGTCGCTATGCTTATTGGTCGGTGTTCGCAGGCGCTTTTGGCCATACCTACGGCAATTCGGCCATTATGCAAATGCATCCCGATGATGGCAAGATGGGGGCTTACGGTTGTACCAAATATTGGAAGGATGCCTTGAAAGATCCGGGTTTCAATCAGATGCAATACTTGAAGAAACTTATTCTTGACTTTCCGTATTATGACAGAGTCCCCGACCAGTCGGTGATTTTGGGCGAAAATGCTTCGCATCACAAACATCTCTTGGCTTGCCGTGGCAACGATTACATCTTGGTATACAACTATGCCGCCGTGCCCATGAGCATCGACCTAAGCAAGATTGCCGGTAAGGTCAAGAAGGCTTGGTGGTACAATCCTACCAATGGTGTCTATACTTACATAGGCGAGTTTTCGGGCGATAAGGCCGACTTCGCTTACGAACCCGAACGTGAACACGACGACAGAGTTTTGGTTATCCGCTCGAAAGACGCTCAGGCTGCGGCAACGGTGCAGGTGCAGGCTCTCAAGTGCGAGAATCGTGTGGAACCCAAAGGGGTTGGTTTGCAACAGCAACGTTTCAGCTGGCAACTCCAAAGCAGTCATCGAGGACTGCAACAGGATGCTTACCGCATTATGGTGGCTAGCTCAAAAGATTTGCTCGAAAACGACATTGCCGATGTCTGGGATTCCAAAAAGCAGCGTTCGGAGGCTTCGGTGCTGGTGCCTTACGCCGGACCGGCCTTGAAAACAAGCAGTTACTATTACTGGAAAGTGCAGGTGTGGACCAATGCCACTGCGGGCTACAGCGAAAGCCCCATCGCCTCTTTCTTGACCGCTCTCGAAACCGATAAAGATTGGAGTCCGTCCTATTGGATAGGCTATGAAAATGCCTTTCCCTGGGATGACGAATCGACCCACGCGCGCCTGTCGGCGCGCTACCTGCGCAAAGAATTCAAGTGCAAACAAGACCAGCCTATCCGCCAGGCTGTGCTCCACATAGCCGGACTGGGGCTGTACGAACTCTGGTTGAACGGCCACAAAGTGGGCGAGCAAGTGATGTCTCCCGTTCCCACCGACTTTCGCAAACACATTATGTACAATACCTTCGACGTGACCGACTGTCTGCAGGCGGGCGACAATGCTATAGGGGTTATTCTGGGCAACGGTCGCTACTATGCCATGCGCCAGAACTACAAGCCTCACAAATGGACCCGTTTCGGTTATCCCAAGATGCGTCTTCTCCTGACCATCACCTATGGCGACGGACGCCGTCAGACTTTGGGCAGCGACCAGTCCTGGATGCTGAGTGCTCAGGGACCCATCGTTGCCAATAACGAATTCGATGGCGAAGAATACGATGCCCGCAAGGAATTCGATGCTTGGACGCTGCCCGCTTACCGGCCCACCGCTGCCTGGATACCCGCCCAGCGTGCCGCAGTACCTCAGGCCGCCCTGGTGGCCCAGCCTTGTGAGAATATGAAGGTAATGGCAACGATCAGCCCCAAGTCTATCGTAAAGCTGGACGACAATACCTATATAATGGATATGGGTCAGAATATGGCCGGGTGGATAAAGATGCGCGTCAAGGGAACGCGTGGCCAACAGGTGCGCCTGCGTTTTGCCGAAGCTCTCCTTCCCGACGGACACTTGAGTATGGCCAATTTGCGAGATGCTTTGGTCACCGATATCTACACACTCACGGGTGATGAACAAGGCGAAGTCTGGGCACCGCGTTTCGTTACCCATGGTTTTCAGTATGTGGAGATTACCGGCTACCCCGGCGAGCCCAAGCTGGAAAATTTCACGGGCGAGTTCGTCTGTGACGAGATGGCCGATTTGGGCAGTTTTGAAACCTCATCGTCGGTGCTCAATGCCGTTTACCGCAATGCTTATTGGGGCATCCGCGGCAATTATAAAGGTATGCCGGTAGATTGTCCGCAGCGCAACGAACGTATGCCCTGGCTGGGTGACCGCGTCATGGGTTCTTATGGCGAGAGTTTCCTGTTCGACAATGCCGCGTTCTATGCCAAGTGGATGGACGATATCCGCGATGCTCAGCGTTGGGACGGTGCCATTCCCGATGTGGCCCCGGCCTATTGGAACTACTATTCTGACGATATGACCTGGCCGTCCGCCATGTTTTTCACTTGTGATATGCTCTATCGTCAGTATGGTGATATTCAGCCTATTGCCAAGCACTTCGATGCTATGAAGTTGTTCATGGACTATATGCGCAAGTACTATTACGACAGCGAATCCGGTTTGATAAAGGCCGATAAATACGGCGATTGGTGCATGCCCACCGAGTCTTTGGAAATTATCCATTCCAAGGCCCCCGACCGCTTGACCGACGGCAAGCTTATCTCTACTGCCTATTTCTACGCTCTGTATCAGCTGATGATAAAGTTCGCCGATTTGCTGGACAGAAGTGCTGAGGTGCAGGACTATGCCGCCTATGCCGCCGGCCTCAAGGACGCTTTTCAGCGGAACTTCTTCGATGAGGAACGCCACTGTTACAGCAACAATACCGTTACGGCCAATATTTTGGCCTTGGCCATGGATTTCGTGCCAGAAGAAGAGGTGGACGCTGTATGCGAGAATATCCGCGCCAAAATCATGGATGAATATCACGGCACCATGGCTACGGGCATTATCGGCAACCAATGGCTGTGGCGTGAGCTGACCCATCGTGGCTACGGCGACATCGCCTGGTTGTTGGCCACCACCACGGATTATCCCAGTTTCGGTTATATGGTAAGTCAGGGCGCCACCACCATTTGGGAACTCTGGAACGGCGACAAGGCCAATCCCAAGATGAATTCGCGCAATCACGTCATGCAACTGGGCGATTTGCTCATATGGTGCTACGAAGATTTGGCCGGCATTAAGTCGGACAGCAAGGACGTGGCTTTCAAGAGAATCGTGATGAAGCCTGCGTTCGGTATTCAAGATTTGGATTATGTCAAGGCTTCTTACCCAACGCCTTACGGCTTGGTGCAGAGTTATTGGCAGAAAATCGACGGACATCTGCGTTGGCGGGTGACGATTCCGGCTAACACGAGTGCCGAAGTGCATATTCCCGTTACTTCGCTCAAGGAACTGCGTGTGAATGCGGGCAATTATGCCAACGCCGGGGTCAGCTGTCTGTCCAAAGACAAGGATGGCAGCGTACTGGCTCTTCCCTCCGGGTCTTATGTTATCGAGTGGTAATTAATTAAAAATCAGTATAATATGAAGAAGAAAGCAATTCTTTTCTGTATGGTCGTCTGCGCCTTGGCCATGACGGCCCAAGATAAAGGTATGGTGAACACTTACCAGAGCAAATATGCCAAAATCTGGAATGCCGATGTCACTTCTGTGGCTTGGACCGGCGGATTCTGGGGCAACCGTTTCCAAGTCTGCACCGACACCATGGTGATGAATATGTGGAACATCATGAACGATCCTGAGCTTTGCCATGCCTACCGTAACTTGGAAATCGCCGCAGGCAAGTGCGAAGGTGAACATCATGGCCCTGCTTTTCACGATGGAGACTTTTTCAAATGGTTCGAGAGTATGGCTGCCGTATATGCCGTTACCAAAGACCCCAAGCTCGATGCTTTGATGGACGAGATTATCGCCACCATTGCCAAGGCCCAGCGCGAAGACGGCTATATGCATACCCAGGTGATTATCCCGGAACGCTATCACCAGAAAGCCGGTGCCGAACATCAGGGCTTGGTGGGTACGGCAACGGCCACGGCCGAGGGCGGTGCCTTCAACAACCGTCTCAACTTCGAGACCTATAACCACGGACACCTGATGATGGCGGCTTGTATGCACTACCGCGCCACCGGCAAGCGTACACTGCTCGATGTGGCCATCAAGGCAACGGATTTCCTGTATCAGTTCTACAAAAACGCTTCGGCCGAACTGGCCCGCAATGCTATCTGCCCTTCTCATTATATGGGTGTGGTGGAAATGTACCGCACCACCCGCGACCCGCGCTATCTGGAACTGGCTCAGAACCTTATCGATATCCGTGGTATGGTGGAAAACGGCACCGATGACAACCAGGACCGTGATCCTTTCCGCGAACAGATGAATGCCATGGGTCATGCCGTGCGCGCCAACTACCTTTATGCCGGTGTGGCCGATGTATTCGCCGAAACGGGCGATATGACCCTTTGGCCCAATCTGGAATCCATCTGGTCGGATATCGTCAATCATAAAATGTATATCACCGGTGGTTGCGGAGCCTTGTACGATGGCACCTCCCCTGACGGTACCAATTATACACCCGACTCCATCCAAAAAGTACATCAGGCCTACGGACGTTCTTTCCAGCTGCCCAACAGCACGGCCCACAACGAAACCTGCGCCAATATCGGCAACCTGCTCTTCAACTGGCGTATGTTCCAGATTACCGGCGATGGCAAGTATTGTGACATCGTGGAGAAGGTGGCTTATAACAGCTTGCTCTCGGGTATTTCCTTGGATGGTACCAAGTATTTCTATACCAACCCTTTGCGTCTGTCGGACGAATTTCCCTACACGCTGCGTTGGCCCAAGGAACGTACGCATTACATCAGCTGCTTCTGCTGTCCGCCCAATACGGTGCGCACCATCTGCGAAATACAGAATTATGCCTATGCCTTGTCTGAAGAAGGTGTATGGTGCAACCTCTATGGCAGCAGCAAACTCAATACCAAGCTGAAAGACGGTTCTGCCGTACAATTGAATCAGGTGTCTGCCTATCCTTGGAACGGAGATGTGCTTATCGAAATCCAGAAAGCTCCCCGCCGGAAGGCTATGTCGATGTTTCTGCATATTCCTTCGTGGTGCGACCATTACAGCGTGCTGGTGAATGGCGAGAAGGTAGACTGCGAGACCCAAAACGGCTATGCCCAGGTACGCCGCATTTGGAAGAAGGGCGATATGCTGCAGCTTAACCTTGAAATGGAAGTCAAGCTGATGGTTTCCAACCCCTTGCTCGAAGAAACCCGCAACCAAGTGGCCGTGATGCGTGGTCCTGTGGTGTACTGTCTGGAATCGACCGATTTGGAAGGCAAAAAAATTGACAACGTGATGATACCCGGCAGCATCAAGCTGGAACCCAAGGAAGTGAATATTGACGGTACGCCCATGATGGCCCTTACCGGTTTGGCCAACTATGCCGGCGAAGCCGAGTGGGGTGCTAACGACCTCTATCGCGAATATCAGCCCGGCAAACAGAAAGTGCAGATTACCCTTATTCCTTACTTCGCTTTCGGCAACCGTGGTCACAGCGAAATGACTGTTTGGATGCCTATCAACCGCTAATATGAAACGACAACTTTGGATATTAACAGCGACGGCAGCCTTGGTGCTGTCGTCTTGCTGTACTCGTCAGGCCGCCTTGTCACTGAGCCGTCCCACCGATGGCAGCGACACGACAGTATCGCAGCAGGTGATGCAGCAGGTGTATGAAGAGAGCAAGACCCCCTATAAATATGGTCTGGTCATCGCTCCCGAAGACAACCAGCACAAGATGGACTGCCCAACGGTGTTTCGCGAGAACGGACGTTGGTATATGGTGTATATCGTCTATAACGGTCGCACCAACAAGGACGGCCGTGGTTACGAGACCTGGCTGGCGCAAAGCAAGGATTTGCTGCACTGGACCACTTTGGGTCGTGTACTTTCATTCAAGGACGAAGGTTGGGATGCCAACCAGCGGGCCGGCTATCCCGCCTTGCAGGATATGACTTGGGCCGGCAGTTATCGTTTGGGTACGTTTCAGGGCAAGCACTGGATGAGCTATTTCGGCGGCACCAAGACCGGTTACGAAGGTACTCCTCTGCATATCGGCATGGCTTATACCGACAAGGATATCACCAAGGCCCACGAATGGGAAAGTCTGCCCCGACCCATTATGTCGACCGACCAGCCCGAAACGCAATGGTTCGAGACCATCACCCAATACAAGAGTCTGGTGTACGAAGACAAGGACAACCAGCGTTTTATGCTCTTTTACAATGCGGCCGGCATCAATCCCGACAATGGGGTTAAGGCGGAACGTATCGGCATCGCTTACTCGGACGATATGCTGCATTGGCAGCGTTATCCCGGCAATCCTGTTTTCGGCCACGAGAACGGCATGATTACGGGTGATGCCCATATCCAGAAAATGGGCGATTTGTATGTGATGTACTTCTTCGGCGCTTTCTGGAAGAACCGTCCCTACGATGCTTTCAATACTTTTGCCTGCTCCTACGACCTCGTGCACTGGACCGAATGGCAGGGCGAAGACCTTATTTATCCCAGCGAACCTTACGACAACTGGTTCGCGCACAAATCGTTTCTGGTGAAATACAAGGGTGTGGTCTACCATTTTTACTGCGCCGTCAACAAAGACAACCAGCGTGGTATTGCCGTGGCTACCTCGCGCGATATGGGGCAGTCGGATGTGCAATTCCCCAAGCCTCATCCCAAGAAGAAAAAGACATCTTAAAATATGAAACCGCTAGCTTCCTTTTTAACTTTGGCACTGGCTGTGTTTGCCGCACAGGCTCAATCCTGGACGGAAATCTGGCAGAACCATTATGTGCAGCAGATTAACCGTATGCCTGCACGGGCCCAATACGAGCCTTACGGTCAGACTCCCGGCGACCGCAGCATGAGTTTGAACGGTACTTGGAAATTTCATTGGGTACCGACTTCGGCCGATCGTCCCACAGATTTTTACCGCAACGATTTCGACGATGCTGCCTGGGTGGATTTCCCGGTGCCTGCCAATTGGGAAGTGAACGGTTATGGTACGCCCATTTACGTGAGTGCGGGCTATCCTTTCAAAATTAATCCGCCCTATGTCGAAGGCCGGCCCAAGCAGGGCTATACCACCGAAATAGAGCGTAATCCCACCGGTTCGTACCGCCGTCATTTCAAGCTGCCCGCCTCTTGGGAAGGCAAACGGGTGTTCTTGCGTTTCGACGGAGTGCAGAGTGCCTTTTTCGTATGGATCAACGGTCGACAGGTGGGTTATAGCCAGAGCTCCATGGATATGTCGGAATTCGATGTCAGCGCTTACGTTCAGCCCGGCGACAATCTGATAGCCGTGCAGGTGTTCAAGTATTGCGACGGTAGTTATCTCGAAGACCAGGATATGTGGCGATTCGCGGGCATCCACCGCAGCGTGGAACTGTATGCAACCGAGCAGCTGAGGCTCTACGACATCGGCATCCGCACAGTACTGGACCAAGATTATCTGAATGCCGAGTTGCAGATAGAACCGGCCTTGAAAGTTTACGATGATGCCTCTTTGGACAATGTGCTTATCGAGGCCAGCCTTTTCGATGCCGATGGTCGTGCCGTTTGGGAACGTCCTTTGACGCAAGCTGCCATACCGGTGCTTAACCGGGAATTCAAGGCATCCATACTGAACGAACGCACACCCCAACGGGGCGAGCGTCAGTTCGGTTGGCTCAAGGCCAAAGTCGATTCGGTGCATCTGTGGACGGCCGAGACACCTTATTTATATCGTCTGGAACTCTCGCTGCGCGATACCTTGCAAAACCGTTGTATCGAGCGAATCACCACCAAGGTGGGTTTCCGCGAGGTAAAATGTCAGGGCGGGCAAGTGCTGGTAAACGGCAAGCCGATACGGCTGCGCGGAGTCAACCGTCACGAGCACGACCCTTGGCAAGCCCGCGTGATGAGTGAAGAACTGATGTTGCAGGACATTCTGCTGATGAAACGCGCCAATATCAATGCGGTGCGCACGGCTCATTATCCCGATGTGCCCCGTTGGTACGAACTCTGCGATGAATACGGTCTGTATGTGATAGACGAAGCCAATATCGAGACGCACGGTGTGCGTGGCTGGCTGGCCTCCAACCCCGACTGGAACCAAGCCTTTATGGACCGGACCATCCGCATGGCCATGCGCGACCGCAACCATCCGAGCATCATCATGTGGTCTTTGGGCAACGAATCGGGTTATGGCTTCAACTTTGCCGCAACGGCCGCCTGGCTGAAAGATTTTGACCCCACGCGCCTGATACATTGCGAAGCTGCCCAAGGTAGCCCGCTGGACCCGCCCGCTGTCGATGTTATCGCCCGATTCTATCCGCGTACCCAGGATGTCTACGTCAATCCGAACATACCCGAGGGCAGCGATGCAGAACGTGCCGAAAATGCCCGCTGGGAACGGCTGCTTTCTTTGGCCCGCGACACGGCTAATGGCGACCGTCCCGTGATGACCAGCGAATATGCGCACGCCATGGGCAATGCCATGGGCAATTTCAAGGAATATTGGGACGAAATCTATTCGCATCCCCGCATGTTGGGCGGCTTTATTTGGGATTGGGCCGATCAGGGCATCTTCCAGCGTTTGCCCGATGGACGCATCAAGGTGAGCTATGGCGGCGATTTCGGTGACAAGCCCAATCTGAAGGCCTTCTGTTTTAACGGCATCGTGCTTGGCGACCGCTCTTGGACGCCCAAATACGAACTGGTGCGGAAAGTTTATCAGCCCTTCCTCATAGAACTCTTGCCGCAGCGCGATACTGACAAGGACTTGCGCATACGCCTGACCAACCGTCAGCATCATCTGGACACCCGACCCTACGAACTGTCTTGGGAACTCTTCCACGAAGGGAAGCCCGTGGAGTCGTGGACGGAATATTTACCTGATATCCAGCCGAGTGAATCGCAGGAAATCATCTTGCATTGTCGTCGTTGGAAAAAATTGAAAGGAAATGTGCAGCTACGCGTCAACCTGCATTTGAAAGAGGCTACACTTTGGGCCGACAAGGCATATGAAGTGGCTTGGGAACAGTTCAGCCTAAGTCTGGCCGACCTGACTGCCAAACCTTTGGTTGCCGCCAAAGTGGAGATAGAACAGCAAGGCTCCGTCCTGACAGCCAAGGTCCGGGGTGTGAATTATGCTTGGGATGTGAATACGGGTGCGATACTGTCTGCCTGCGCCCAAGGCCAGGAATGGGTGTCGCCATGTGAAGACCTGCCTGCACAGCCATATTTCCAGGCTTTCCGTGCGCCCACCGACAACGATGCGGGCTTCGGCAACTGGTTGGCCAAAGACTGGAAGAACCACAACATGGACCAGCCTCGCCTCCAGCCTGCGTCCGTGAGCTACAAGCTGCTCGACAACGGCTGTCTGCAAGTTTTCGTAAAAATCAACTATCTGTATGCCAAAGGCAGTATCCAACGCGATGTTACCTATCTGCTCGACGGACGCGGCACGCTGGACGTGAAGGAAGTCTATCATACGCAGGGTGAATTGCCGGTATTGCCGCGTTTGGGTCTGGCCTGGACTTTGACACCTGCTGCCACAGAACTGCAATGGTTCGGCTATGGCCCGCAGGAAACCTATCCCGACCGTAAGGAGGGTGCCAGCCTTTCACTTTGGCAATCGACGGTGGACGAACAGCTCTTCCCTTATCCCAAGCCTCAAGAATGCGGCAATCATGAAGCAACGCAATATCTGGTGCTGAGCACAGCTGGCGGCCGTCAGTTCAAGGTTCAGGCCGTTGACGAATGTTTCTCGTTCTCGGCCCTGCATGTGGCCGCTACCGATTTGGCCAAGGCCAGGCATCATGTGGAATTGCAACCTCGTCCTCAAGTGATACTGAGCATCGATGCAGAACAGCTTGGCTTGGGCAACAGTAGCTGCGGACCCGGTGTGCTTGAAAAATATACTGTCAACAAACGACAGCTTCACTATAGAGTCAACTTGAAATAGCGCATATGAAACGATTGACAAGCATACTTGCTTCACTGGCTTTGCTTTGTGTGACGGGACAGCTGTCGTTGCCGGCACAAAATAGGGTAGAGTGTCTGGCCGATTTGCAGCAGGCTTTCCTGTCGCCCGGCAGCGAGGCCTCCCCTTGGATATTCTGGTACTGGATGAACGGTGCCGTTACCCGCGAAGGCATTACGGCCGACCTCGAAGCCATGAAGGAAATCGGCCTGGAGGGTACTTATCTGATGCCTATCCGTGACTCAGCCCGCGTGCAGTTTATGGACAACTGCGTGCTGCAGGGCACGGAACAATGGTGGCAGATGGTGGAATACTCCATGCGCGAAGCCGATCGTCTTGGCATGAAGATGGGCTTGCATATCTGTGATGGTTTCGCGCTTGCCGGCGGCCCGTGGATCAGCCCCGAACAGTCGATGCAGAAAGTGGTCTACTCCATGACGCAGACCCAAGGGGGCAAGATAGAGAATCTGGCTTTGCCCTTGCCCGAAATGAACGAAAACTATTACCGCGACATCGCCGTCTTTGCCTTGCCTTTGCGTCTGCAAACATCTGAGAGACTGCGCCCTGTGGTGAGTGTTTCTACCGGTGAAGATATGCAAGGTTTGCTCGATGGCAGTGCCAAGTTCCGCAGTTCGCAGCCGGCCTGGATACAATATGCTTTCGATGAACCCTTTACCGCTGCTTCGCTGAGGGTGAGCCCCAGCGGTACCAATTTTCAGGCTTTGCGCTGGCGCGTGGCTGTGAGCGACGACGGTGAACATTTCTGCGACATCAAGACTTGTGAACCTGCCCGTCGAGGCTGGCAAGATACCGATGCCCCCAGCACCTATTCCTTGCCTACGACTACTGCCAAGTATTTCCGTTTCTATTGGACACCCGAGGGTTCTGAACCCGGCAGCGAAGATTTGGACGCCGCCAAATGGAAGGCGACTTTGGCCGTTCGGCAGCTGGTGCTGAGCAGTTTGCCGCTGATAGAGAATTTCGAAGGAAAATCGGCTTTGGTCTGGCGCCTGAGTCCGCGTCAGGACAGGCAAAGCCTGCCAGACGCGGACTGCACCGACCTCGAAGAAGTGCACAACCTCAGTGCCTACATGGCTTCAGACGGCAGTCTTTCGGGCTGTACATTGCCCAAGGGCGATTGGCTGATTCTGCGTATGGGCCACACTTCTACCGGCCACCGCAACGAAACGGGTGGCGGCTGCAAGGGCTTGGAATGTGACAAATTCGATGCCGAGGCCGTGCGCTGGCAATATGAAAACTGGTTCGGTGCCGCCTACAAACATATCGACAATGCGCTTTTGCAAAGGGTACTCACCCGCATGCACATCGACAGTTGGGAGTGTGGTAGTCAAAACTGGACGGCCCGCTTCTTAGACGAGTTCCGTCAGCGTCGCCATTACGACCTGACACCCTTCTTGCCTTTGTTCGCCGGCATTCCTTTGGTGAACGCCGAAGTTTCCGAAGCTGTGCTTTACGATGTGCGTCTTACCGTCAGCGACCTTACCCAGGAAGCTTTCTTCGGAACCCTGCACCATCTGGCTGCCGAGCATGGCTGCCTGCTCAGTTGCGAGTGTATCGCCCCCACCATGATGAGTGACGGCCTGCGCCATTACGACATCGCCGACCTGCCTATGGGTGAATTCTGGTTGGACAGCCCCACGCATGACAAACCCAACGATATGTTCGATGCTGTGTCCGGTGCCCATATCTACGGTAAGAACATTGTCCAAGCCGAGGGCTTTACCCAGCTCCGCGCTTTGTGGAAGGAGTATCCCGGCATGTTGAAGACCTTGGGCGACTACAACTTGGCCTTTGGCATGAACAAGCTCTTTTTTCACGTTTTCTGTCAACATCCTTTCCCCGGAAAATATCCCGGCATGACCCTGGACGGTATCGGACTGTATATGCATGGTTCGCAGACATGGTGGCCTTATGCCAAGGAATGGGTCGATTATATAAGCCGTTGTCAGGCCGTGCTGCAGGCCGGCAAATCCCAGCGCGACATTGCTGTGTTTACGGGCGAGAACCTGCCCTCGCGCAGTGTCCTGCCACATCATCTGACTGCCTCCTTGCCCGGACTTTTCGGTGAAGAACGGGTGCGGAGCGAAGCCCTGCGTCTAGCCAACGACGGGCAGCCGACCACGGTCACTTCGGTGGGCGTGCGCGCCTCGGCCAATATGGTGACGGCCCAACTGTGGACCGACCCGCTTCGTGGTTACCAATACGACTGCATCAACCGGGATGCTTTGCTGCGGCTGGCCAAAGCTGAGAACGGTCGCCTATGCCTACCCGGTGGCGCTTCTTACCGGGTGCTGGTACTGCCCATAGCCCATGCCATGGCTCCTGATGCCCAATATATGAGCGAGGAACTGCTGCAAAAACTCTCCGAATTCCAAAAAGCCGGTGTGCCGGTCTTCCTGCCTCCAACCCGGCCGCTTGCCCAATCGCAAGACTTGGTGCAGCAAGTATGGGAGCATGCCCGCCGTCAAAGATGTTTGCTGCCTTTGCAGGACGAGACCCTGACCGCCTACGGACTGCCGCCTGCCATCAGCTTTTACAATAACCGCTCAGAACGCCTCGACAAGATTGCCTGGTCGCAGCGCGACATGCAGGATGCCCAAGTGTGGTTCATCTCCAATCAATCGGGCCAGCCGCAGGAACTGACAGTGAGATTGCGTAGCCAATATCCTTGTCTGAGCCTTTGGAATGCCCAAAGCAAAAGGTTTTATCGTCTTGATGCACAGTGCAGTGCCGAGGCTTTGCAAGCCCAGATTGAACTGGCAGCCAACGGTTCGGCTTTCTTGGTGGCTTCCGGTTCTTGGCCCGAGGGCGCTGAGGCTCCGCAATGGACCCGTAGCCAACAGCCGCTCAAAGCCGATTTCGCTCTTTGGAACATCCTCTTCAAGCGTAACGGCAAGCAACTGAATGGGGTGCAACTTTTCGACTGGCGTCTTAGCGATGACCCGGACATCCGTTACTATTCGGGCGAAGCCATCTACCGTACCACATTCAAATGCCGTGTGCCTAAAAAGGCCGGCCGCGTCTGGCTCAAGCTGGAAGATATGCACGTCATTTCCAGCGTAAAAGTTAACGGGCAAGACTGCGGCATTGTTTGGGCGGAACCCTATATGATAGACATCACCCGGGCCTTGAAGAAGGGCAGGAACCGTCTGGAAATTTCGCTGGCCAATACTTGGTATAACTATACCCAGGCCTACAATTACGCTCTGGTGCAGGATGATAATTACTGGACCAACGGCCGCCAGTGGGACCACAAGCAAGACAAGCAAGGCAAGCCGCTTTCTGCCGACGAGCTTCAGCCTTCGGGTCTCTTCGGACAGGTGGAACTGATAATGGAACAATAACGACACGCTTATGAAAATATACAAATGTATCCTTTGCGGACTTCTTGTGGCCAGTTTGAGCCTGAAGGCCGAAATTAAACTGCCTGCTTTCTTTGCAGACAATATGGTGTTGCAACAGCAGAACCAGGCACCGCTTTGGGGCTGGACAACAGCGCGTCAGACGTTGAAGATTAAGACTTCTTGGGACAACCGTACTTACAAGGTGCAGGCCGACGACCAAGGGCGCTTCAAAGTGGCATTGTCCACGCCTCAGGCCGGTGGCCCTTATCGTATCACTATCGAAGCCGGCAAAGACAAGCGCAGCCTGGAAAACGTGCTGATAGGCGAAGTGTGGTTCTGCTCCGGCCAGTCGAATATGGAACAGCCTATGAAGGGTTACAAGGCGCAGTCTATCACCAACGGTACGCGCGATTTGATGCTCTCTACCGATGATGACCTGCGGCTGATGACCATCCGCCGCCAGAAATCCTTCGAGCCGCTCGACAGTGTGAACGGGTCCTGGCATGAAGCCCGTCCGGCCACGGTGCGCGAGTTCTCAGCCACGGCCTATTATTTCGGCCGATTCTTGCGCCAGGCACTCGGTTGTCCGGTGGGTCTGGTGGTGAGTTCCTGGGGCGGTACTTGCATTGAAGCCTGGATGCCCCGCGAAGTCCTCAGCACTTTCCCCGAAGTGGAACTGCCCGAGGCTGATGCCAAGATAGGCAGCAATACCCCGACTTCGCTTTACAATGCCATGGTGCATCCATTCTTGGGAATGGCTATGCGCGGTGTCATCTGGTACCAAGGCGAGTCCAACTACGACCGTGCCCAAACCTATGCGGCGCTGATGCAAGCTATGGTGGCTTCTTGGCGCGAAAACTGGGGTATCGGCGAGTTTCCATTCTATTATTGCCAAATTGCTCCCTACGACTATTCCATCATCACGCCCAAGGACAAGGAACCTATCAATTCGGCCCTCTTGCGCGAAGCTCAGATGAAGGCTGAAGCGCTGATTCCCAATGCGGCTATGGTGGTCTTG
>CAYRHC010000002.1:0-24419 GCA_964423935.1 uncultured Bacteroidales bacterium
ATTTGTAGCCCACGAAAGGAATGCCCACCAATATCATATTGGCACAGAACGACAGGCGGGTGCGCAGTTCACTATGGCCGTTATAGCTTTCCCACAGGCCCCAGACGATGCAGGCTATCATCAGCACGATATAGACGATGACACCGGTATTGAACGGGCAGCTCAAGGTGTTGACAAACAGCAAATCGAACCAGCCGGCCATATTGACGAAGCCAGGCACGATGCCGTAAAGTATAATGGCCACCAGTACGAACGATGCGAGCAAGGCGACAATGGAACCCTTGAGCGTGGGTTGCTCCGACTTGCGGTAGTAGTACACCAGCACCATGGCGGGAATACAAAGCAGGTTGAGCAGATGTACGCCGATGGAAAGGCCCATCAGGTAGGCAATGAAAACAATCCAGCGGGTGGCGAAGGGGTCGTCGGCGCAGTCTTCCCATTTAAGGATGGCCCAGAAAACCACGGCGGTAAACAGCGATGAATAGGCATAAACTTCACCTTCTACAGCCGAGAACCAGAAGGTGTCGCTGAAGGTATAAGCCAGGGAACCGACCAGACCTGCACCCAACACGGTGATACTTTCGGCCAAAGTGGGGTTCTGCTCGTCCTTGAACACAATCTTGCGGGCCAGATGCGTAATGGTCCAGAAAAGAAACAATATGGTAAGGGCGCTGAAAATGGCCGACATGGCGTTGATGCACATGGCCACCATTTCGGGACTGGATGCCAAGTTAGCGAACATGCGTCCGGTAAGCATAAAGAAGGGTGCCCCTGGCGGATGTCCAACATCAAGTTTATAGGCCGAAGAAATAAACTCGCCGCAGTCCCAGAAACTGGCTGTCGGTTCGATAGTAAGAAGATAGGTGACTGCTGCAATAGCAAAAGCCACCCATCCGAAGATGTTGTTGTACAGTTTAAATTGCTTCATTATACCTGTTGCGCTTGCTTTTTCTCAAGAAAACTCGCAAAGATAGGAAGAATTCATAAGATATACAAAACAGACTCTTCACTCGGTTATTGTCGGGGCTTAGGCGCTAGTCCGAGGGCAGGTCGCTGAGGCTGAGGCCCAGCAAGCGGGCGCGGCGCAGTATGGCCGGCCACTCGTTTTCCACGAACGCTTGACGCAAGCTTGCCAACACCTTGTCTTTGGCCCCTTCGCAGATAAAGTACCCGATGCCGCGCTTGTTGTAGATAATACCTTCGGCCGTGAGTTTTTCGTAGCTGCGCATAACGGTGTTGGGATTGACCCCGATGTCGGCACCGTATTCCCTTACCGAGGGCAGGCGGTCTTCTTCCGAGAGTTGGCCGCTCAGAATCTTTTCATACACGGCCTCTACTATTTGAAGGTAGATAGCTTTATTTTCGTTGAATTCCATAGTATAGCGCTTTAGTGTTTAACGGTTTTGATGCGCAGGTAAGTCCAGCCCGAAAGGAGAAGCAGCCCTACAATGCCGATGCTGTAAGTAACGGTTTTGAATACTCGAACAGCTTCTTCGGGCGTTTCATACCATCTTTTCCAATCCATCTCGGTAATCAGATGGCTGAAAGGTGCCACGATAAGGCTGAACACAAGGCCTGCAGCGATATACACCAGAATGGTTTTGCCGATTTTGTGTTTTTTGAAATACAGGGAGCCCAGCAGGAAATACAGGAAGTAGGTGGCGGCACTCTGGCAAACGATAAAAATAATATCCCCAGTATGCATGAGATTCGGATTGCTACCCTCTTCGAAGAATTCGGTCATGCCTTGCAGTCCGTTTGCCAGCGAGTAGATAAGCGTTTCACCGCAACGAGGGTCGCAAAGGCAAAGCAGGGCATCGGCCGAGAAAGCCAGCAGGATAAAGGCGACGGGTGCCACGATGCAAACGTTCAGAAGCATAGACAGGGTCTTTTCCAGCTGCGATACGGGAATGAGCGTGTAGAGCGTGCCGGCCCTTTTCTCGGTAAAGTAGCCGTAGGCCTTCGATGGCAGACTTAAGGTCAAGACAAAGAAGGTGGCAAGAAAGGTACACCAACGTCCTACCAAGCCGTAAGAATCCCAGCTTCCGCCGATAATCAGATTCATAATGCCGCAGAACAGATAGGCGATAAGGCCTGCGAGTGCCGTCAGCAGAACGGTAATCCAAGTGTTGTTAAACAGCGCCTGCAATTCGGTTTTATAGTATTTTCCAAAACGTTGGAAACTGAATGTTTCGTTCATAGTTGTGATGTTTTAAAGGTTAGCTTGGTTTTGATTGGCTCCGAAGTTGGCACGGAACCAGTCTTTGTTCTTGTGGACGGCATTGAACAGCGCTTCCAGGTTCAGTTTGCTGTCGCGGCCTTCGCTGTTGGGCAGCACTTGGATGCTACCGCCGGGCATCAGTTCGCTGTATAGGGCTTCGGTCTGTAGGTCGCTGCCATAGTCGAAGAAAAGCTTGGCAGTGATGTCGGCTACGCTGGCGTTGAGCAGTACTTCGCGGCGGTCCAGGATGATAATGGGGTCGATGACGTTTTCGAGGTCTTTCACCTGATGCGTGGAGATGAGCAATGTCGATTCGTCGGCGGTGTAATGCATCAAGGCCTTGCGGAATTGGGTCTTGGAAGGAATGTCTAGGCCGTTGGTGGGTTCGTCCATCAAGATGTAGCGACAAGAGCAGGCCAGTGCGAACGAAATATGCGTCTTTTTCAACTCACCGGTCGACATCTTGTCCATGCGGTTGCCCACCGGTACTTCGAAGAGAGCGAGTAGTTCTGTGAACTTTTTCATGTCGAAACCTTGCCAGAACTGGCCATAGGCTGCTGCGTACTGCATGGGTTGCAGGCTGCTGTCGGCAGGTTCGTCGCTCAGGTAATAGATGTTGCTCAGAAAACCGGGTTTGCGTCCGTATGGCCGGTAGCCGTCGATGTCGATGCTGCCCGTGAGCGGCTTTTTCAGACCACATAAGAGAGTAAGGAGCGTGGTTTTGCCCACACCGTTTTCGCCCAAAAGCCCGTAAATGTTGCCGGGCTTCAGATTCATCGTGATGCCGTCGAGCACAATGTTTTTGCCGTAGGCATAGCTTAGATTGTTGATGGTAATCATATATGTTGTCTTAAGTTTTATAACCTAATGGTTGAAGTGTGAATATCGCTTGGTGTATTTTGTTAGTGTATTACAATACTAAGACACTGCAAAAGTACGGCAAGTTTTCAATGTGCCAAATATTTTGACAGTTTTTTTTGAAAATATTTTCGGATGATGTTCTTTTGTGGCTTGGAAACGCCATTCTGGCGGCCAAATAGCTTCTAATAACGCAATGGAAATAATCAGCAGCCTACAGAATCCCAAGATAAAGAACCTGGTACGTTTGCAGACCAAGGCCAAGGAACGTCGCGAGCAGCAATTGGTGGTGGTGGAAGGTGCGCGCGAACTCTTCATTGCCATGTCCAACCATTATCAGCCCCAGGCGGTATATCTTTGCCCTGAGTTCTATGCGAAAAGCGATTATCCGCAACTCTTGCAGCAGATTCCCACATCCTTGCAGGTGCAGCTCACACCTGATGTTTTCCGCAAGGTGTCCTATCGCGAAGCTTCCGATGGCGTGCTGGCTCTCTTGGCGGCCAAACCGAACCGTTTGAGCGACTTGCAACTTTCCGACAATCCATTTGTCATTATATTGGAAGCGGTGGAAAAACCTGGCAATTTGGGTGCTATCCTGCGCACTGCCGATGCTGCCAAGGCTGATGCCGTGATTGTTTGCGATCCGCACACCGATGTATACAACCCCAATGTGGTGCGTTCGAGTATCGGTTGTCTGTTTTCGGTGCCGGTGGCTGTAGCTACCTCTGAAGAGACGCTGGCTTGGCTGCACGCGCACGGCATCAAGAGTTATGCGGCCGAATTGCAGGCTGCCAACTGGTATCATCTGAATGACTACACCCAGCCCTCGGCCATTGTGATGGGTACGGAGGCCGATGGCCTGAGCCGGTTTTGGCTCGACCATGCCGATGCCCGCATCAAGATTCCCATGCGCGGGCTTATTGATTCACTGAATGTGTCGGTTTCAACGGCGGTGCTCACCTTTGAGGCCATGCGCCAAAGAGGATTTTAAAAACGGCTTCTAAAGCCTTACTTGCCGGGCGCATATCTGACCATGGCTGAAAACATCGGCCATATCTTCGAATTTACTAGCCGCCTCGGTGGTGAGGTAGGTGGTTTGCCCGTTTTGGCTGCAACGGGCGGCCATTTCGGGATGGCGCTGCAGATAATCGGCCAAACTTCTGGCCACGAGCTTGCCCTGCGTCACGATGTTGACACCCGCCGGTACGTATTCGCGAATAAGGTCCAGCAAGAGCGGGTAATGGGTGCAACCCAGAATAATGGTGTCTATTTTGTCGTCTTGCGCAAAGAGTCCGTCCAAATATTTCTGCACAAAGTAGCGGGCACCGGGCGAATGGTGTTCGCCGCATTCCACCAGAGGCACCCACATGGGGCAAGCCATGGAAACTACCCGGATATCGGGATACAGCTTGTTAATTTCGATGGGATAGGAACCCGACTGAATGGTGCCCGCCGTACCCAGCAGCCCTACGTGGCGGCTGCGCGTCATGTTGCCGAGTGCTTCGGCCGTGGGGCGCAAGATGCCCAGCACGCGCTTGCTGTCATCCATTTTTGGAAGGTCCACTTGCTGAATGCTGCGCAAGGCTTTGGCCGAGGCGGTGTTGCAGGCTAAAATAACCAAGGAGCAGCCCCTACCGAAAAGGTAGCGGACTGCTTCCAAAGTGTATTCGTATACAACATCGAACGAGCGGTTGCCGTAAGGTGTTCTGGCATTGTCTCCCAAATAGAGATAATCGTAGCCGGGCAGTTGCCGCTGGAAGGCTTCCAGTATGGTCAAGCCGCCATAGCCCGAGTCGAAAACACCTATCGGTCCCATAGCATTACAAGCCCAGTGCGCTGCGGATGGCGTTGGTAAGGTCCTTGC
Source organism: uncultured Bacteroidales bacterium (assembly GCA_964423935.1). Lineage (GTDB taxonomy): Bacteria > Bacteroidota > Bacteroidia > Bacteroidales > UBA1402 > UBA1757. Next base: position 4,944 of record CAYRHC010000002.1, read on the forward strand.
ACTTGCTCTTGGAGTAGTACATGAGCGTGCTGGTAGTGGAAATGTCGAAGATATAAACCATGCCTTGTTCTTCGCCCACTTTTTCAACGGCCTGCATCAATTTTTCGTTGATGGGGGCAATCAGCTCCTGCTCCTTCTTCTGCAGGTCGGTTTGAGAAACCTGATAGAAATCCTGGATGCGTTCTTCCAAATTCTGGATTTCAGCCATGCGGCGCGTGCGGATAGACTCGGGCAGACTGTCTCTTTGAGCGATGAATTCCGAACCCTTCTTCTGATATTCTGTACGCATGGCCAACAGGTCGTCTTCGTAAGCTTTGGCCAGCTGATCCATCTTCTTGATGGCTTCTTGCGTTTCGGGCATAGCCTGGAAAATCTCGGCTCTGTTGAAATAGCCGAACTGAGGTTTTTGTTCCTGTGCAAAAGCCAGCATAGGCAAGATGCACAGCAGTGTCAAAACGAATTTCTTCATAATAATATAGGTGTTAAAATCAATATCCCATCTTCTTGAGGACATCCTCGCTCACATCGATGGTGGGCGAAGCGTACACGATGTTCACTCCCGAAGCGCGATCCAGCACCAGCACATAGCCTTTTTCTTCAGACAGTTCCTTGACGGCGTTGTAAACCTCGTCTTGAATGGGAGTGAGCAGGCTTTCGCGTTTCTTGTAGAGTTCTCCTTCCGAACCGAAATATTTGCGGTTGAGGTCGGAAACTTCCTTTTCTTTGGCCAGAATCTCGTTTTCGCGGGTCTTCTTCATTTCGGCCGACAAATAAACCATTTCCGACTGGTATTTGGCATACATTTCCTTGGCTTCCTTGGCCAGAGCGTCCACTTCGGCCTGCCATTTCTTGGAAACTTGGTTCAACTGTTCGTTGGCCATTTCGTAACTGGGAATACGCGAAAAAATGTATTCCATATCAATCAGTGCATATTTCTGTGCGAAACTGTTGCCGCAAGCCATCAAGGCGATAATGCCGGCGATAATCAATTTTTTCATAGCGTTTTGTATTAATGGTCGATAATGATATAGAATGATAAATGTTAGAATTCTTGACCCAGAACAAAGTGGAACTCGCTGCCGTTGGCCTTGCCCGTGCCGTCTACCGAGTCGAAACCATAAGCCCAGTCGATACCCATCAGACCAATCATGGGCAGGAAGATACGTACGCCCAGACCGGCCGAGCGTTTCAACTCGAAGGGCGAGAACTTCTTCACGTCGCTCCACAGGTTACCGGCTTCCAGGAAGGTCGATGCCCAGATGGTGGTGCTGCCTTCGAGCAGGATGGGGTAGCGCAGTTCCATGCCGATGCGTTCGTAAAGATAGCCAACGCCCAGCGAACCGTTGCTGTAGCCGCGCAGACCAATCACGTCGTAGGCGTAAGCGCTGGAATAGCCAGTCATGCCGTCGCCGCCCATGTAGAAGGCACCGAAAGGTGTCAGCTTGCGCTGGTTGTAGGCTCCCAACAGTCCCAAGTCGAAACGGGTGGCGAACACCAGCTTGCGGTTGGACGAAATGGGTGTGAAGGTTTTCGATTTGAACATGATTTTGTAGTTCTCCTGCCAGAGCATCAGCTGTTCATCGCTCATCTTGGCGTAATCTTCATCGTCCATTCCGTCGAAGAGCGAGTAGGGCGGTGCCAGCGAGGCCGAGAGCGTGAAGCTCGAACCGCTGCGCGTGTAGAGCGGATTGTCGAGAGAGTTGCGGCTCAAGGTGATGCCCAGATGGAAGTCGTTGCTCACACCGTTACTGATGATGAAGTAGGCCCAGTCGTGCATATTGTATTGCTGGAAGGCCAGTTCGGTGTACAGCTGGAAATAGTCGTCTGGCCAGGTAAGACGCTGGGAGATACCTGCCGAAACTCCCCAAAGCTTGATGTACTTGTTGGGGTCGGATTCCATTTCGTAATAGCTGCCGTCATCGTAGCCATAACCATATCCATAGCCATAACCGCCGTAATAATAGTTGTTGTAGTAGTTGGCCATGTTTTGGTAATAGTTCTTGTAGTAGCGGTCGCTCACGCCCGTCTGGTAAGAGAAGAAGGCTCCCAGCGAGAAAGCGTTGGGTCGTTTGCCGCCCAACCAAGGTTCGGTAAAGGAGAAACTGTACGATTGGTAGTAGCGTCCGTTGGTGCGGCCCGTCAGGCTCAGCGTCTGGCCTTCGCCCTGTGGCAAAATCTTGTAGGTACCCAAGTTGAGCAAGTTGCGCAGCGAGAAGTTAGTGAATTTTAAGCTCACAGAACCGATAACGCCCGTGGTACCGTAACCCAGCGAAAATTCCACTTGGTCGTTGGCTTTGCTTTCGAGGCTCAAGTCGATATCTACTGTGCCGTCCTCGTCGTTGGGGATGGGGTTGATACCCATGGTCTCGGGGTTGAAGTGTCCGGTCTGCGCAATTTCACGGGCCGAACGGCGCAGGGCCGACATATTGAAAAGCTGTCCGGGCTTGATGTAAAGTTCGCGGCGGATAACGTGCTCGTACAGACGGTCGTTACCGCTAATCTCAATGCGCGAAATGGTGGCCGGGTCGCCTTCGTACATACGCATTTCCAAGTCGATGGAGTCGCCTTCCACGCGCACTTCCACAGGATTAATCTGATAGAAGAGGTAGCCGTTGTCCATGTAGAGCGCCTGGATAGCATCGTATTCGTCTTCCTTCAAGCGCTTGTTCAGCCGCTTCTGGTTGTAGATGTCGCCCTTCTTGATTTGCAGCACTTCGTCCAGATAGTCGCTGGAATAGAGCGTGTTGCCCACCCAAGAAATATCGCGGATAAAGTATTGTCGGCCTTCGTCAATCTTCATATAAACATTGACGCTTTTCTTGTCGAAAGGATAGACCGAATCTTCCAGAATGATGGCATCGCGGTAGCCGTATTCGTTGTACTTGTCTATCAGGCTGTATTTGTCGTTGATATAGTCTTTCTCGATGTATTTCTTGGAACGGAAAAGATTGAGCCAGTTGCTGCGGTTGGTCTTCTTCATAATCCAGTCGATACGGCTGTCGGGGAAGGCATGGTTGCCCTCGATGATGATATCGTTCACCTTAATCTTGTCGTGCTTGTCCACGTTGATGTCCACAATCACCTGATTGTCTTTGGTGATGTCATCGCGTTGCATAACAGACACTTCGGCGTTCTGGAAGCCCTTTTCGTCGTAATATTTCTTGATGATGGTTTCGGCGCGCTGGATGATGTTGGGTGTAATCTGGTTGCCGACCACCATGTTCAAACGCTTTTCCAAGTCTTCGCGCTCGCTCTTTTTCATGCCGTTATAGTTGACGGCCGAGATACGCGGACGTGGACTCAGCTTGATGCGTAACCAAATGTTGCTGCCTTCGATTTTGTCGGCCGAAATCTGCACGTCCGAGAACAGTCCATGCCGCCAGAAACGCTTGATGGCATCGCTGATGTCAGATCCCGGCACCTTGATGCTCTGCCCTACCGACAAACCCGAAATGCCTATCAATACGTAGTCTTCGTAGTTGTCGATACCCTCAACGGCGATGTCGGCAATCTTGTATTCTCTGGGCGATGAATAATATATTTGCGGACTGTCCTGAGCCTTGCCTTGCAGGGCGAAAAGCAGCAGGAAAGCCATTAGGCATGTTTTCCTAAACTTGGTGGTTTTATTGTGCATCATGTTGAATTTGTTCACTAGTTTTGCCAAAACGTCTTTCTCTCGACTGATAATCGACGATGGCTTGGTAAAAGGCCTCTTCCTTGAAGGCGGGCCAAGGTGTCTGACAAAAATAAAGTTCCGAATAGGCCACCTGCCACAGCAGAAAGTTGCTGATGCGTTCCTCGCCGCCGGTGCGTATCATCAAGTCGGGGTCCGGAATGTCTTTGGTGCAGAGGTAAGAAGCGAACTTCGCTTCGTCGATGGTTTCCGGATTTAGCTTGCCCGCTTGGACATCCTCCGCCATATGCTTGGCCGCCAGGCTCAACTCCCAACGCGAGGAGTAGCTGATGGCCAGCACCAGCGTCAGTTCCGTGCCGCCGGCAGTGCGTTGCATAAACTCATCGGCTTTGGCGCGCACGCTGGGCGAGAGACGATCCAAATCGCCTATAATCAAACCCTTGACATCGTTCTTGATAAGGTCGTCGGTTTCGCGATTGATGGCATCGACAAACAAATCCATCAAGGCGCTGACCTCGGCCTCGGGACGATTGAAGTTCTCGGTAGAAAAAGTATAGAGCGTCAAATAGGAAATCCCGATGCTACGGGCCGCTTCCACGATGGTTCTCACCGAGGCCACGCCTTCGGCGTGACCGAAAACGCGTTCCTTGCCCTGTGCCTTGGCCCAGCGCCCGTTGCCGTCCATCACTATGGCGATGTGCCGCGGCAAACGGCTTTTGTCTATCTGGTCTTTATACGTTTTCATTCTTTATAGCATATAGACCCCCTGTACCAGAGGTCGTAGGTGATGAATAATTTCAGTTCGGCAAAATGGTCGTTGTTCTTGCTCCAGCTGCTGTTGCCCATCCAAGGAGTGTCCAACTGAAAAGCTTGGATTTGGCTTTCGTTGTCGAGCTTGTCGCTGAAACTGATGCGGTACGACAACTCCAAACCGATGTTCAGCCGGAAAGGAGTTTTGTATTTGATTCCCAAGCCCACGGGCAGGGAGGCGGTGGCTTTCCAACTTTCACTGTCTTCGAAAACCAGCAGGCCGATACCCGCGCAAACGTAGGGTGAAATACGGCTCGACCCCGGTTTGTAGTCGGGTGCCCCGAATTCGTAGAAGTTCATTTCCATCTGGCAACTGCCGTCCAGCACTTGGTTGTTGAAACTCAGTTCCTGTCCTTGGGGGTAAAGTTCACTGCGGCCTATAGTGTTTCCTGAGAGCCGTTTCCAGCCGAACTCGCCCTTGAGCGAGAAGCGGGGATTGAAATGATAGCGTCCCACCAAGGCCAGGCTTGGTTCGCGGTTGCTCAAAAACTTTTGGTTAGCGTCGCCCATATAAGAAGCCACACCGCCCATAACACCCAATTCGGCACGATAAGCCTGCGCTTGCAAGTGCGGGCAAACGGCAGACAGTATCATGGCAAACAAGAGGTGACGGAACTTCATGGCAGGTTTTATTTCTTGATGAACAACATCCGGTTCAAGCAGGCACGCCACATTTTTTTGTCGCTGCCACTGTTGCCGCCGTAGACGTAGATATAAGCGTCATCGCAGAAGATTTGGGCGTTCACCACCTCTTCGTCGATGGCTTTAAGCTGTTTGCGGTTCTCGGCCAATTCCCAGTTGATGCCTTGATTTTCGGAAATGTACAAGTCGTGGTAGGCTCCGTTCTCGTTCTTGCCACCTAGGAGGTAAAGGTCTCCGTCGTAGTAGAACATGCTGGCACCTTGCAGGAGTAGGTCGCTGCTCTGGTTGTTGGAGATGCGCGCCCAATACAGACCGTCCATGGTAGACCAAGTGCTCTTGGCGTACTGGCCTGTCCGGTCGAGACCTGTGGTAACCACCAGGTAATCGATATCGGTGACGGTGGTGCTTTGTACACTGGCATATTTGTCGACCGGAAAGTCGGTAGGAACACTGTCGCCCAGGGTCCAAGCATCTTCGAAGCGTGCAAAGTGACGGACTTGGGTTGCGGTGTCTTCAACAATGGCAATCAGGGCATTGTTACTGAGGTGCTTGCGTCCGCGCAGTTCGCCGTACAGATTGATGAACTTGTATTCAGAGCTGTACTTGGTCCAGTTGATGAGGTCACCGCTGGCAAAAAGACTGCCATCGGTGTTGACAAGATAGAAGCTGTCGCGATAGGTACAGATGGAGGCCACCTTGACTTCTCCTTCCAACCCCGTGGCTTCGGCCGCTGCCGACCAATTGATGCCGTCGGCGCTTTGGTAATGGGCCAGCGTGCTGTCGGCCGATCTCACATAAAAGCAATGCAGGCCCTGGTCTTGACGGAGTACTTTCTGTTCTCCTTCGTAAGCGGGATAATTGCCGGCTCGCAGGCTCGATTGCATGGAATCGGGGTCAACCTGATGTTTGTTGACGTAAACCCGGTAGGTCTTGGTGTACAGTCCGTCTTCGGAATGGTTCACCAGCTCGAATGGTCCGCCCGATGACCAGTCACGGTACTGTTTGCTCGACCATGCCTCTCCATCGATGGTGATTTTGTCGTTGGTGGAAACGGCTGTGATGGTGGGGTAGAGCGAGTCTACATCCGAGGCGAAAGGCAGGGAGTCTTCGTTGTAAATCTTGCTGCCGAAATGGTCGATATAGAAAGTGTAGTCTTTGAAATCGGGGAAGGAATCGAAGCCGAAGTGGCTGATTTCTGCAGGATTATATCCATCGCTGCCGCTCTTGTTGCAGGCGGTGGACAACAGGCTCAGCAGGCCCGCTGTCAGTATAATGGCCAGAATCTTTGTCGTCTTTGTAAGCATATCGGAATATCGCATATTAAGGCGCAAAGATAGCAAACTTTCTTGAAAAGAGGTAGGTAGAAGCCTTATTTTCGGACGATATGCATAATTTGATGTCCGTGACAGCCCACTTGGTGGCTGTAGACCAAGTACTCATTGCCGGCTCGGGCAATGGACGGGTCCAGTTGCGGTGCATGAACGCCCTCGCCGATGATGATGGGGGCTGTTTCTATCTGTATCTCGTCCCAAAGGTCTAAATCCAGCAAGGACTGGTGCACTTGGCTACCGCCTTCAACCAAAAGCCGTTGGATGCCTCGGCGGTAAAGTTCCTGCATGATTTCTTCGGGTTGGCAACCGGCTACCCACTCAATGTTGTCTTCGCGCTTGGCGATGCTTGCGGTGAAGACGAGGGTGGGCTGGGCGTGCTGGGCCCCGAGGCTCTCGGGGCCCAGCACGCCCACACGGTCGAGTACGACACGAAGGGGCTTGCGCTGCGATGGCCAGTTGCGCACCGACAAAGACGGGCGGTCGAGTAGGGCGGTTCGGCGGCCCACCATAATGGCATCGCTCTCGTGACGCAGTTTGTGTACCAACAAAGAAGTATAGTCGTCGGAAACGGTCAGTTTGGGGCTATCCCAGCTCTCGCGCAGGCAATCAATGTAGCCGTCGGCACTCTGAGCCCACTTCAACAGGATGTAGGGACGCTTCTTGAGATGGTAGGTGAAGAACTGTCGGTTCAGCGCTTGACAGGCTTCTCGTTCAATGCCTACAACCACTTCTATTCCAGCCTCTTGCAATTTCCGAATACCCCTACCGCTGACCTCTGGGAATGGATCTTCGCAGCCAACGACGACGCGTGGAATGCCCTTCTCGATAATCAGGTCGGCGCAAGGTGGGGTCTTGCCATAATGCGAGCACGGCTCCAAGCTGACATACAGCGTCGATTCCTTGAGCAACTCCTGATTTTTGACACTGCGGATGGCATTGGGTTCGGCATGCGGCTGGCCGGCCTTGCGGTGCCAGCCTTCTCCGATAATTTTGCCTTGATGCACCACCACCGCTCCCACCATGGGGTTGGGCGCAGCGGTATCTATGGCATGGTAGGCCAGTTGAAGACAGCGTTGCATGAAAATTTTGTCTTCGTTCTGCTTGGAATTCGAGGCTCGAGACATTAAGTTTGCAGTCTTGTTATTGAAGATGAGACAATTTATCCACGACGCCGAAGCTACCTTGAAGACACGCTATGACGAGCGCGAAATACGCGCCATCTGCAAATGTTTGCTGCAGCAGTACACCGCCTGCAGCTCCAGCGACTTTTACATCGGCAAAGATATAAATATTTCCCAAGAACAGCGATGCTTGCTTCAGACTGCCCTTCAAGCGCTGTCTCAGGGTGAACCGCTACAGTATGTGCTGGGCGTTTGCGAATTTTACGGACATCCTTTCAAGCTGCTTCCTCCCGTGCTGATTCCGCGACCCGAAACCGAAGAACTGGTCGATTGGGTTGTAAAGGAACAGGCCGCCCGCCGGGGGCGCTTGCTCGATGTTGGCTGCGGCAGCGGCTGCATTGCGGTTTCTTTGGCCCTGCATACCGCCCTGCAGGTGGAGGCTTGGGATATTCTGCCCCAGGCGCTGGAATGTACCCGAGTCAATGCCGAGGCTCTCGGTGCCAAGGTGCTGGTGAGATGCTGCGATTTGTTCCGGCAGTCCGAAATACAGCCGTCTTCCTCAGAACGTTACGAACTAATCGTAAGCAACCCTCCCTACATCTGCGAAAGTCAGGCCGCCGATATGCAGGATAATGTGCTGGAACATGAATCTCATCTTGCTCTTTTTGTTCCCGACGACGACGCCCTTAAGTATTATGAAGCCTTGGCACAACTTGGCAGGCGACGTTTGCTTCCCGGTGGCTGCATTTATGTGGAAATCAACGAACTCTTCGGCGAACAGACGGCTGCAGTCTTCCGTCGAGCCGGTTATGCAACAACCCTTCTCCATCGCGACCTTTCGGGCCGTGACCGTATGATAAAAGCCTGTCTATGAGCAATTACAACGATGCACTCTGTTGGGCGACCGCCTATTGTTCCAAAGCGGAACACTGCTGTTCCGAAATCGCGGCCAAGCTGGATCGCTATGAACTTTCCGACGATGAGTTGCAAAGGTTGTTGTCGTTCTTGAAAAAAGAAGGCTATCTGGATGAAAACCGTTATGCCAGAGCTTATGCCATGGATCAGTTGCGCTTTGCCCATTGGGGCCGGTTGAAAATAGCTCAGTCTCTGAGGCTTAAAAAGATAGACGAAGTTGCGATTCAGGCCGCTTTGGCTGACATTCCACAAGACGAATATATGCAGGTGCTGCGCCGTCTTGTCGATGAGAAAAAGAAGAGAATCACCGCGAAAACACCTTACGAACATACCATGAAATTGCTCAGATTCGCCTATGGACGTGGATTTGAGCCGGAACACATAAGAAAATGCATAAATCTTTCGGACGATTTTTAGAGCTTTGGTATCCGCGCTTCTGTATGGTTTGCGGGCAGCCTCTGTTGGAAGGCGAAGAACATCTTTGCCTGCATTGCCTTTACCGTTTGCCTTGGCGCGAAGAACCTTCCTTTCGTCACAATGATGCCTGCCTTCGTCTGGCCGGACGTTTGCCTTTCGACAAGGCGACTGCGGCCCTTGCCTACCAGAAAGAATCGTCGGTGCAGACGTTGTTTGAGGCATTTAAATATCACGGCAACAAGCGGGTGGCCGTCTCTCTGGCTGCGATGGCCGCGCGCCGCTTGGCGGCGCGCGGCTTCTTCGACGACATCGACTGCCTGATTCCCGTTCCTTTGCACGCCGCCAAGCAGCGGCTGCGTGGTTACAACCAGGCTGCCTGCATTGCGCAGGGCCTGTCGTCCGTCACTTCGCTTCCTGTACTGGAGAATGTGGTGCAACGTGCCGTGGCCAACGCCACCCAAACGCGCAAGAGCCGTTGGCAAAGGCAGGAAGAAGTCTACGGCATATTCTCCCTGGTGACCGGCGCACGCCTGGACGGCGCGCGCATCCTCCTCGTCGACGATGTGCTCACCACCGGCGCCACGCTGGATGCCTGCGGTCGTGTGCTGTGGCAGGCCGGGCCTTCTTCCCTCAATATTTTTGCCTTAGCCTTGGCTTGACTTTGTACGAATAATGTTATCTTTGCCCAATTTAAGTAATCTGTAAAAATCCGTACGATATGAATACTGTAGAAAAGATGATAGCCGAGCAGCTCTTGGCAATCAAGGCAGTAAAATTGCAGCCCGAAGAACCCTTTACTTGGGCCAGTGGCTGGAAATCACCCATCTACTGCGACAACCGTAAAACCTTGGCTTATCCCAAGCTGCGCAATCTGATAAAAATTGAGTTGGCCCGTCTGGTGCGCGAATTATATCCTCAGGCAACCGCTATTGCCGGTGTGGCTACCGGTGCCATCGCACAAGGCGCTATGGTGGCCGAAGAACTTTCCATGCCTTTTGCCTATGTGCGTCCCAAGCCGAAAGATCATGGCATGGGCAACCAAATAGAAGGCGAACTGAAGCCGGGCGAAAAAGTGGTGGTTATCGAAGACCTCATTTCTACGGGTATGAGCAGTCTTAAGGCCGTTGAAGCTTTGCGTCAGGCAGGTTGTGAAGTGCTGGGTATGGTGGCCAATTTCACCTATGGTTTTCCATTGGCCGAGGAACAGTTCCGTCAGGCCAACGTGAAACTCACTACCTTGAGCAATTACAACGCCGTACTCGAAACGGCCGTGGCAACCAATTATATCGCCGCTTCCGATGTGGAGACGCTCAAGGAATGGCGTAAGGATCCTGCAAACTGGGGTATCTAATGGAAGGCGAATTTACAGGACCTGTCAAAGTGGTGCCTTGCCCGGCGCAAGACGTGTACCGCAAACTCTCCGATTGGAATAACCTTTCGCAAGCCGAAGGCTATCTGCCCGCCGACAAAATCCAAGATTTCCGTTACGACAGCGACAGTTGCGGTTTCCAGGTTAACATGATGGGTGTAGGCCGCGTGGCCTTGCGTATCGTCGACCGAGAACCTTTCAAAACTGTCAAGGTGAAGTCCGAAGCCAGTCCGGTGCCTTTTATCCTTTGGCTGCAAATCAAGGAAAAAGATATTGCTTCCTGTTATATCAGACTTACCGTGCATGCCGAAATTCCCTTTATGCTCAAAGGTATGTTATCCAAGAGTCTGCAGGACGGCCTGGAAAAAATTACCGAGCTGCTGTGCCGCTTGCCCTATTGAACTTAGTAATCTGTAAAAGATTGATATGAATAAACTTTGGCAGAAAAATACCATAGTAGACAAAGATATTGAGCGTTTCACGGTAGGACGCGATCCCGAAATGGACATGTATTTGGCCGAGTACGATGTGCTTGGCTCTATGGCACATATCAGAATGCTCGAAAGCATTGGCCTTATTCCCTCTGAGGAATTGCCTCGGTTGCTGGAGGGGCTGCGCGGCATTCATGCCCAGATTAAGGCCGGCAATTTTCGCATAGAAGAAGGCGTGGAAGACGTGCATTCGCAAGTGGAATTGCAACTGACCCGCAGCTTGGGCGATATGGGCAAGAAAATACACAGCGGCCGTTCTCGCAACGACCAGGTGCTTCTCGACCTTCGCCTTTTCATGCGTGCCAAAATAGAACAGGTGGCCCGGGCGACGATGCATCTTTTTCATGTGCTGCAGCAGCAGAGCGAACGTTACCGCGAGGTGCTGATGCCAGGCTATACCCATCTGCAGATAGCCATGCCTTCGTCTTTCGGGTTGTGGTTCGGCGCTTATGCCGAGTCGCTTGTAGATGATATGCAACTCTTGCAGTCGGTATACCGCATCTGCAATCGCAATCCCCTGGGTTCGGCGGCAGGCTACGGCTCGTCCTTCCCTTTGAATCGCCAAATGACAAGCGATTTGCTTGGTTTTGACGGACTTAATTACAATGTGGTATACGCCCAGATGGGACGCGGCAAGATGGAACGTCTGGCCTCCTTCGCTTTGGCTTCCATTGCCGGAACGCTCTCGAAACTGGCCTTCGATGCTTGTCTGTTCAATTCGCAGAACTTCGACTTTATCCGCCTTCCCGCCGAGTTTACCACGGGTTCGAGCATCATGCCGCACAAGAAGAATCCTGATGTTTTCGAGCTTACGCGGGCCAAGTGCAACAAGATTCAGGCCATTCCGCAACAGATTTCCAGCATTATCCAGAATCTGCCTTCGGGTTATTTCCGCGACCTGCAGATAGTGAAGGAAGTGTTCTTGCCCGCTTTCGACGAACTGATAGACTGTCTGAATATGACCGCTGCCATGATGTCCAAAATCAAAGTGCGGGAAAATGTTCTCGACGATGACAAATACCTTTATCTGTTCAGTGTGGAAGAAGTGAACAAGCGCGTGCTGCAAGGCGTGCCTTTCCGGGAGGCTTACCGTCAAGTGGGTCTGGAAATTGAGGCCGGCAACTTCCATACCGACAAGCAGGTTCATCACACGCACGAGGGCAGTATCGGCAATCTCTGCAACGATGCCATCGCAGCGCGTATGGAACAGATTTACAACAGTTTTGGTTTCGAAAAAGTAAACAATGCAATCGAAGAACTCTTAAAGCCTATCGTATGAAAAAAACAATTTTTACCGCCTTGCTGACCGCGGCCGCTCTACAGGCTGGTGCGCAAACCGATGTGAGCCTTTTCTGGCGCTCCGACAGTGTGCAGGTGAACGAAATATTCAGTCCCGAGGGCGACCTTTACCGCAAGGTAGGACATCACGGTCCTGCTATCGAAAACGAGCAGATGGCCTTACGTATCTACTTCAACCACAGTGGTTCCATCGATGTATACTCCAAACAGAAACCGCAGCTGGAGCTGGCGACGGCCCATTGGTATCCTACGGCCGAAATGCAGGCTCAAGGCTATGGCTGCGATGAATACAAAGTGGGATCGACGGTAGGTCTCGGCGGATACAACCTTTGGGATGGCGAAAACGTCATCAAACTGACGGCTACCGAAGGCCGCGTGGCCCGCGTCAAGAAGCTCAAGAACGGCGCTCGGGCCGAAATGCTGGCCAAGGGCGTGCCTTACAAGAACAAGAAAGTGGATATCCTTATCCGCATCACCATGCGCGATGGCGAACGCGAAGCTGTGGTGGAGGCTTTCTGCAAGAAGGGCGGCCGGGTGCAGTTCGTTACCGGTGTCAACTTTCACGATGGCAAGGAACTTTTCGTGGACGACACACATATCGCCACTTGGGGACGTCATCCGGAGGATGTGAGCAAGAATCCCATCAATATCGGCGGCGGCATGGTATTCAATAAGGCTGCACTCGAACAGAAAAAGGTGACTAAAAAAGCCGTACTGCTCATCACCAAGCCTTGTCGACATTATAAAACCAAGGTGATTTCTGCCGGTGAGAAGCAGGCCGATCTCAACAATGCCGCAGCCTTTACCGAGTATGTGAAACAATTAAGTTTATAAGCATGGAAATTGCATCAATAGTGGCAGTGGCCGAAAATTACGGCATTGGCAAGAACAACGCTTTGCTTTGTCATCTGCCTCACGATTTGAAACATTTTAAGGAAATCACCTCGGGTCATACGGTGATAATGGGCAGCAATACTTTCTATTCATTGCCCAAGGGTGCGCTTCCCAACCGTCGTAACATCGTGCTTTATCCCGAAGAAAAAGTTTTCCCCGGCTGCGAAACGGCTCATTCTTTCCCCGAAATCATGGAAATGTGCAAGGGAGAAGACAAAATTTTCTTTATGGGCGGCGCTATGGTTTACCGTCAGGCGATGGAATATGTCAATTCATTGTATATCACTTGGATACATCATAGCTTCGAGGCCGATGCTTTCTTTCCTGAAATCGATATGAACCTATGGAAGGAAGTGGAACGCGAAGACCATCTTGAGGCCGAACCCTATGCATTCTCGTATGTACATTATGTAAAAAAATAACCTTTATGAAAGGCCGTATATGCTTGCTTGTGCTGTTGTTGGTGTCTTGGTGTCTGCCGGCGCAAGAGATTGAATTCAAGCAAGATGTCTACAATTTCGGCAAGTTGCGCGAAGAGGGCAAGGCGGTGGCTCCCTTCGTTCTCAAGAATACGGGCGACGCCCCGCTGATTATCCGTCGTGTGACAGTTTCCTGCGGCTGCACCACTTACGATTATCCCCAAACGCCTATTGCACCGGGTGATACGGCTGTTATCAAGTTGGCGTACAATACGGAAGGCCGTCCGGGCAACTTCAACAAGAATGTTACGGTCTATAGCAACGCCCTTTCCAAGCCGGCCTACACACTCACCATCCGTGGAACGGTAGAAGGACGCGACAATACGGCTACATCCTTGTATCCCAAAGAAATAGGTCCCATCCGACTGCGCACCAATCATTTGTTTTTGGGCGAAGTGACGCTGGGTAGTCTGCGTACCGAAACCATTGCTATCTACAACCAAAACGAGGAGGCTTCGGTGAAAATTTCTTTCCAGTCGGTGCCCAAACATTTGCGTGTGAGCGTTAGCAATTCCCTGCTCGAAGCAGGCGAAACGGCCATTATCACTGTCAATTATATGGCCGGCGAGATCAAGGATTATGGTAGTCGCGAAGACTTTTTCTTCTTGACTGCCGAATCGGAAACCGGACATAAATCCAGCGGCAAAATAAGTGTGTCCTGCCACTTGAAGGAAGATTTTTCCAAGATGAAACATGCTGCCAAGAAGCCCGAGGCCAGTTACAGCCTTTCCGTCATCGATATGGGCGAAGTTGAGCAAGGACAGGTGGCCGAAGCGGTGCTTGTCTTGACCAATACGGGCAGCGACGATTTGCATATACGCAAAATCAGTTCTCCTTCTACAGCTTTGCAATTGCAGTCGCCCCGCCAAGTGATACGACCTGGAAAGTCTGTCAATCTGAAAGTTTCCTTGGATACTTCCAAACTGAAATTCTTTGTCAAGTATTATCTTGATATCATTACCAACGATCCAGTTCACCCGCTTTATCGCATAACGGTAAGCGCAACGGTTAAAGAATAATGGAAGAACATATCGAAAACCAGCAGCAGTACAAGGGCTTGGCCGTGAACGAAGGTGTGGAACGACTGCCCATGGTGAACCCTTATCGCAAGAAAGTACAGCATCACACCCATACGGTGGATGAATACGTACAAGGTATCCTCTCCGGCGACAAAGTGCTGCTCAGTCAGGCGGTCACGATGGTGGAAAGCACTTTGCCACAACATCGGGAGGCCGCTGCGCAGATAGTGGAGCGTTGCCTGCCTTATGCGGGCCGTTCGCAGCGTTGGGGCATTACCGGTGTGCCGGGCGCGGGCAAAAGTACCAGTATCGAAGAACTGGGCATGAACCTGATACGTCAGGGACGCAAGCTGGCTGTACTGGCTATCGACCCCAGCAGTGAGCGTAGCAAGGGCAGTATCTTGGGTGACAAGACCCGTATGGAAAAACTGGCGGTGCAGGACAATGCCTTTATCCGGCCTTCCCCCTCGGCGGGCTCTTTGGGCGGTGTTGCCCGTAAGACTCGCGAGTCTATCGTACTATGCGAAGCGGCCGGATTCGATACTATCTTTGTCGAAACGGTGGGGGTGGGCCAATCGGAAACAGCGGTGCACTCTATGGTCGATTTTTTCCTGCTCATACAGATAGCGGGTGCCGGCGATGAGCTGCAAGGCATCAAACGTGGCATTATGGAAATGTCCGACGGTATTGCCATCAACAAGGCCGATGGCGACAATATCAACCGTGCCAAGCTGGCGGCCGCCAATTTTCGCAATGCGATGATGCTCTTCCCTATGCCCGAATCGGGCGTGCGTCCCGAGGTTATCACTTATTCGGCCAAGTTGCGTCAGGGTATCGATGATGTTATCAATATGGTGGAGCGGCACATTGACCTTTGCAAGGAGAATGGCGTTTTTGAGCAACGTCGTCGTCGTCAGGACAGTTACTGGATGCGCGAAACCATCGACGAGGCCTTGCGCAATCATTTCTATCAGAACGAGCATATCACCCAGCTGATGGAATCCAAGCAAGAACAGGTCCTCAACAGTGAAATCACGGCCTTTCGCGCCGCCCAAGATTTGCTGGATGTCTATTTCAAGGGCTTGCAGCAGCAGTAGCGAGCGTCTTCTCAGTGCATGGCCATAGTGGCGATGCGGTCGCGCACTTCTTCCATGAGCCAGGCCGGGGTGGAAGTGGCACCGCAAATGCCGACATTTTCTTTCCCTTCGAACCATTGGGACTGCAAGTCTTGTGGCCCCGACACGAAATGCGAGCAGCCGTTCATCTCGCAGCAGGCCTTGTACAGGGCTTTCCCGTTGGAACTTTTGGCATCACTCACAAAAATGATGCAGTCGTGCTTGGCGGCGAATTCCTTGATTTTGGGCAGACGATTGCCGAATTGACGGCAGATAGTGTTGTGGTACTCAAATAGTTCCGGCTTTTCGATGCGGGCCTTTATCATCTCCACCAATTCCATATAAGCGCTTTCCGATTTGGTGGTCTGCGAGAACATCACGATGGGACGACCGAAATCGAGTTGGTCCAGGTCTTCCTTCTTTTCTATAACGATGGCTGTATTGTCGGTTTGGCCTACCAGACCGTTTACTTCGGCGTGCCCAGCCTTGCCGAAAATGAGTAATTGCGTTTGGCTGCCTTTGTGCTCTTGATAGATGCGTTTGATGCGTTTCTGCAGGCTCAGCACTACGGGACAGGTGGCATCGACAATATCGATGTCGTTTTCGCGGGCCAATTGGTAAGTGGACGGCGGTTCGCCATGTGCACGGAAAAGCACCCGGCAGTGGTGAAGTTCGGCCATTTCTTCGTGTGTGAGCGTTTGCAGGCCTTTCTGGCGTAAGCGTTCCACCTCGATGCTGTTGTGGACAATGTCGCCCAAACAATACAAGCGGTTGCTCTGCTGCAATTGGTCTTCGGCTTTGCGTATGGCATTCACAACACCGAAGCAGAAACCCGAAAACTGGTCTATCTCGATGTTCATCTTTTATTCAGTTGATGGTATTTGTCCATAAGCCAGGCGTTCTGTTCCTCGATACTCATGTGACCGTTGTCGAGCACCAGTGCGTCTGCTGCCTGCCGTAGTGGACTGACGGCTCGGTTGATGTCCATTTGGTCGCGCATTTCGATGTTGCGTCTGATCTCTTCCAGACTGGCAGGCTGCCCCTTGGCCCGCATTTCGTCGTAGCGCCGGCGTGCGCGCACGCCGGCATCTGCCGTAACGAAAATCTTCAGGTCGGCATCGGGAAAAACAACCGTGCCGATGTCACGCCCGTCCATCACCACATTTCTCGAGTGGGCAATTTGTCGTTGCAGTCCTATCATCTTTTCACGCACCTCCGGCACTTGAGCCACAATACTCACCGCGTTCGACACTTCAAGTCCGCGTATTTCCTTTTCCACATTCTCGCCGTTCAGGAAAACATCGGCTTTGCCTTGGGCGTCGGGCTTTCCGAAACTGACATTCAGCCCACCCAGCTGGGAAATCAAGTCGATGGTCTGCAACTGACCGTCCTTGAAATAGCCGTGTCTTAGGGCATAAAGTGCTACGGCACGATACATGGCTCCCGTATCAATATAGGTAAAACCCAGTTGTCTGGCCAGGGCCTTGGCCATGGTGCTTTTGCCGCACGAAGAATAGCCGTCTATGGCGATGATGGTCGATTTCATAGTAGAGATGTTTTTCCGAGTTGGGTTGATATACTGAAACTCAATGAGTTGCCATTAAGGTGATATTTGGCGTAGGCGGCCCCGAAACGCAATTGTTTCCATATGAAACTGCAACCGGCGCTCATGCCGCTCAAGAGGTTGCGTTGCTCAATGCTCAAATCGACGCGGCGACGGATATTGTAGCCGAAATTGATGTGGAAAGCGTCGCTGGGCAGGAATTCCACGCCGACAATAAAGTGGCGCAACAGGTTCTCGTGCCATTTGGCATCCGGAATATCCCATTCCCACAGGCGTTCGGCGCAAAGCGAGAAGCGGAAGGGCGCATGTTCGAGCTTTTTACAGATACCTATTTGCATATCCCAGGGTAGGCTTTCGAACTGCTCGTCGTAGGCGATGAACTGGCGTCCCAGATTTTTTAGGGCCATGCCCGCATAGAACAGCTTGTCTTCGTTAAAGTAGTAAAGACCCAGATCTATTCCCAGTCCAAGCGAAGTGTACTCGTCCAAAACAGAGGAGATGATATTCGCATTGATGCCACCCCGCAGCCCTTCGGCCATCAAGAAAGCATATCCGCCCGTCAGCGTCATATCTCGGGCGGGCAGGCTACCGAGTGCGTTGCCGTACTCGTCTGTGGCACTTATCTGGCCATAATCGAGATAGCGGATGGCTGTCATCCAAGAACTTCGGTTGTTGATTTTGCGGCTATAGAACGCACTGCCGAAATGAATATCGGATACATAATTCATGTAATTGAGCACCAGGTTGTTATGACTCTCTTCCGATAATAGGGCGGGGTTGTGCAGACTAAGGACGGGGTCTTGCTCGGGGTTGGCTATCTGGTTGCCTCCAAGACCGGCGGCCAGCGAGGAAGCCGGCAACGTCAGAAACTCGTAGACAAAGGAGTGGCTCTGGGCCAGACCTGCCATCGTATAAATCAGGAATATGCAAGCAATAACCTTGGGCTTCATTAGCGTTGAGCTCTGTCGTTTGGACTCACAAAGATAGGCCTTTTGTCAAAAAAACTCCTTGTACCCGATTTTTTTGTGAAGAAAGATTTTTTATTCGTAAAAAAATGTATCTTTGCGCTTTGTAGAATTTTCGAAAAGCAACATAACATTATGGAAGAGAAAAAAGCCGGAAAGGTCAATCTCGAGAAAAATCGCTTGACCTACTTCTTGATGGGTCTTACTGCGGCTCTCGGTCTCGTCTTCATCGGATTCGAATGGTCGAATACTGATGTGGCCGTTGCCGAAGTTGAAGAGACGCAGGGTGTTGTGGAAGAGGAAGTTATGGTAGAAATTACCAGACAGTACATTCCGCCACCACCACCTCCACCACAAACAGTACAGTCGGACTTGATTCAAATTGTAGAAGACAACACTTTGGACGAGGATGTCGAATTCGAATCTATGGAAGACAACCCGACGGAAGCCATCATCCAATATTATGAGGGTGAGTTTTCGGAAGACTATGACCCCGAAGGTGAAGTTTTCGTTGTGGTAGAGGAAATGCCCTCTTTCCCCGGTGGCGAAACTGCTTTGCAGAACTTTATCAAGAAGAATCTGAAATATCCGCAGATTGCCTTGGAGAACGGTATCTCCGGCCGTGTCATCTGTACCTTCGTGGTAGACGGCAAGGGTAACATTACGGGTGCGGAAGTACTCCGTTCTGTAGACCCCAACCTCGACAAGGAGGCTTTGCGTGTCATCAACATGATGCCCGGATGGAAGCCTGGCAAGCAGCAAGGTAAGGCCGTGCGTGTACGTTACACCCTGCCTATCGTATTCCGTCTGCAGAACTAAGCTACTTCGAACTTTCAATGGCACACATGATACCTTTGCGTATTTTGTGTGCCATTTTTATCTTTACACTTAGTATGAAGTCGACCGACGAACTTATTGAGATTATCCGGAAAGCCATCAGTGCCTATCGTTTTAAGGATCAGCCTGCCGGCCTGTACGAACCGCTTGCCTATGCCATGAGTCTTGGTGGCAAACGTGTGCGTCCGCTTTTGTGTCTGCTGGCCTACAATCTCTATAAAGAAGATGTTGAAACAGCCCTGATGCCTGCGCTGGGAGTGGAGTTCTTCCACAATTTCACCTTGTTGCACGACGATGTGATGGATCGTTCCTTTATACGTCGTGGTCAGCCCTGTGTGCATGTCAAATGGGACGAGAACACCGCCATTCTTTCTGGCGATGCCTTGCAAGTGGTTGCTTATCAGCTTGTTGCCCAAGCTCCCGCCGCCTGTCTTAAAGAATGTCTCGATTTGTTCAGCCAAACGGCTTTGGAAGTTTGCGAAGGACAGTCGTACGATATGCTCTTCGAAAGCAGACAGGATGTTGCCGAGGATGAATACTTGGAGATGATTCGTCTGAAAACGGCTGTGTTGCT
>CAYRHC010000003.1:0-21373 GCA_964423935.1 uncultured Bacteroidales bacterium
CATGGAGTTGTAGACCATCTCCATGGAACGCTTGCTGGAATTGATGCTGGTCTGCATATTGGCCACCTGCACTTGCAGCTGGTCGGCATCGGTCTGTTCGGCCACGCCCGCATAAACCGAAGCTTGGGTATATTGGTAAAGCTGTTCCATATTGGCCAGGTTCTTGTCGAGCAGGCCCAGGGTCTGTTCCATGACCAGCGCCGAATAGTACAGCGTCTTCACCTGGTCTTTGATTTGCTGTTCGCTTTGCTTGTAGGTGATGTCGCTCATCCTTTGGGCGATTTTGCTGGTTTGCACGGCCACTACCTGTGCGCCGCTAAAGGCGATGGAGGCAGTGATACCCAGCGTTCCGTAAGGGTTCATCGGGATAGACATCGAACCGAAGTCCATCTGGTAGCCGCAATAATTGGAGTAGTCGGCCTGTGCGTTGAGTTGTGGAAGCATACTGGCGATGGACTGCCACAAGGTGGCTTGCGATTTTTGCACGTCCAGCGATGCATTCTTCAGTGTCCGGTTGTTTTCCAGGGCATAGTTCTGCGCTTCTTCCAAGGTTAGTTCCAGACGAAGACTGTCTTGTTCCAGACGGAGACTGTCTTGCGCAAACACTTGACAATTAAAGCATAACAGACAACATAGCCCCATCATCAGGCAATGGGATTTCATAGTTTGCATATCGATAATTTGACGTATTCGTGTAAAGAACGATTTGGCGGCAAAAGTATAACAAATGTGGCGTTAATCTTGGTTTAACCGCCCTAAAAAACATTAATGTACAAGGATCAGAACAGGCTGACGATGCCCAGATACGAAAGCAGGATGAAACCGTAACGCAAGGTTTTGCCAATGGAGGTGAACAGCAGCGTTCCCCAAACATTGACGCGCAGCAAGCCCAGCGTCACTGCGATGGCCTCGCCCGCGTAGGGCAGCCAAGTGAGCAGACCGAAATAGCTGCCGTAGCGGGCGGCTTTCGGCTTGATGCGGTCGACCAGCTCTTGTTTGACAATCTTGTGCTTGACCATCCAGTCGGTTTTGCCCAGGCTTCCCAGCCAATAGCAGGTCATGCCGCCCAAGGTGTTGCCCAAACTGAGGCAAATGAGGACCAGCCATGGTTTACATCCGCCCATAAGACTGCCTACCATCAGTATTTCAGAACTGAAAGGAACAATGCTCCCGGCCAGAAATGATCCGATGAATACGCCTATATAGCCCAGTGAAACGAAAAAATCCATGTGCTTTTCAAAATGAGTTGCAAAGTTACGACTTTTGAGTTCTTTTTATACCTTTGTCCCCGAACTAACTATTTTTAACGCTTATGAAGAAATTTTACCTATTTCTGGCGGCATGTTGCATGGTTATGTCAACATGGGCCACACTGCCTGCCGGTAGTTTCACTATCGATTTCAGGACACTATGCACCGACTTGCCCACTTCCGGTTCGGCAGTGACGGTGGGTTACAACTGGGATGCCGCCACGGCAGCTTTCGTCAAGTCGGCCACGGCCGAAGGCTCCGATGTGGTGCTGAACAACGTGTATTATCATGGAGCACAGCATGGTATTCAGAAAGGTACCATTACCATTAACACATCTTCCAAGACGCTACTCAAGATAGGCGGTTGCCAATATGGTTCCGGCTATACAGTTACCGACGGCAACGGCAAGGTGCTGGCCACTGTCGAGAAAGAGGCCCGCAAATGCGACAGCAACACTTCTTTCGACAACTACAACGAAGTGAGCTACAATTCGCTTTCGCCTACAGCTTTGACCATCTCCGAAACGGGTTACATCCCTTATATTATGATGGAAGTGAGTTCGCCCGTGCAGGAGAAGTCGCTTTTCCGCACCGATTTCAGCGATTGGACGGCCGTCGGTGCTGCAGAGTCTTATGCGGTGAAGGCTACGGCCAAGTATACCAACGAGGAAATTACCTTTACGCTCAACAAGACGGCGGTGAACCCCGGCAATGTCGATTGGTCGGGCAAGTTCCCCAATGCCGCCAGCCAGACCTGTCTCCGCAGCGAAAAGTCTGAGGCTTACATGGAAACTTCGGCCATTTCGTCTGTTTCCAAAGTGTACTTCATGCACGGTGCTACGGGTAGCAAACGTGGTTGGGGCCTTTATGCCAAGGGTGAAGGCGATGCCGATTGGGTGCTCATTTCCGATGCAGTGGCTACAACGGCTTCGGGTACCGAGGTAACGGCCACCGTCAATCGCAACAACTGCCAGCTGCGCTTCTACAATCTGAACGTTTCGCAGAATGCCTATATGTTCAATCTGGAAATCTTCGGCAATGTCGACATGACCCAGATGCCCGCTTTGGGCAGCTTCAAGGTGAATGGCCAGAGCGTGACTGCCGTTGATATTTTCGAACTCAACGATGAGGGCAACTACACGGCCACTTATGAAGTTTCCAAAAAGGCAACCATGGTATCGGCCGAGAATCCGCTTACCGATATTTTGGCCGACAATGGCGAGGTGGGCACGATTACCTACAAGAACAATGCTGCCGGCGACACCTGCGTCTGCTCTATCCCTGTCAGCCTGACAGCCGGCAGCAAGACCGTCAACGCCAACTATATCCTTACCGTGGTGCAGAAACCCGACTTCACGCTCAGCTACTACGATGCCGACGGCACGACTCTGCTGGGTACCCAAATTGTCGAGAGGGATGCCGCTATCGGGACTTTCGCCGTGGATGCTTCGCAGGTGACGGTGCCCGCCGGTCATGTATACCGCGGCTGGTTCATCGCCGCCACGGGTGAGGATATCCGCAAATACACCACCGACGAGATTATCGTAGGCAATACGGCCTTATATGCCCGCACCACCGCCGAAGAAGTACAACAGGCCGGTACACGCTACGCCTATAACCTCAACCGCAAATACTTCGATGCGGCCGACCACGAATGCTTCTCTTCCGATGGCAAATACTACAACCAGCACGGATGGGTCTTCTCCGCCGGTCAATACTTCAAGGTGAAAGTCGGCAGCACGGCTTGCGTCATCCTGTCGGCCTGCCAGTATTCGGGCAGTGCGGCCATCACCGTTACCGATGCCGATGGCAAGGAACTGGGCAGTATCGACAATGCACAAGTGACTACCGATGGTGCCACGGTGGCTTACAATTACGCCGGCCCGGCCACGGAACTCACCTTTACTTTCGGAGCTACGGCCTACATCCACAGCGTGGTTATCAATAACTTGGCCGAGGGCGGTATCGTCAAGAACGATGCCGGTTACTATGTGGTCAAAGCGGGCGACGCCTCCGATTTTATGACCGTGCTCGAAGTGGCACAAGCCAGCAAGGCGGCCGATGAACGCGCCTTCATCTATCTGCCCGACGGCCTCTACGATTTGGGCGAAACGGTGTTGACGCCTATCGCTGCCAGCAACGTGTCCATTATCGGACAGAGCATGGAAAAGACCATCATCCGCAACGCTCCCGACATTTCCATCGAAGGTATCGGAACAACGGCCACTTTCCTGGTAACGGGTGCCAACACTTACTTCCAAGACTTGACCATCCAGAATGCGCTCGACTATTACGGTGCCGGTTCGGCCGGACGTGCCGTCTGCATTCAGGACAAGGGCTCCAATACCATTTGCAAGAATGTCCGCCTGCTTTCTTATCAGGACACCTATTATTCGAACAATGATGCTTCGCAGTTCTACTTCGGTGATTGCGACTTGCATGGTTGTGTCGATTTCGTTTGCGGTGGTGGCGAAGTGTACTATGACAACTGCCTCTTCACGCTCGAAAGCCGCAAGAAGGACGAGGTGGCCGGTGATGTTACCATTGCTGCGCCCAACGGCAATTCCGCCCACGGCTATGTGATGGAATCTTGCACCATCGATCCCAGTGCCTGTGCCAGCTTCAATCTGGGCCGTTCTTGGGGTGGTGCCGCACGTTTGGCTTATCTGAACACCAAGGTGCTCGACAAGTCCAAACTGGTGGCCACGCACTTTACGCTTCAGGGTATGAATGTGGCTGCCCAGTATTTCCGTGAGTACAACACGGTGGATGCCGAGGGCAATGCCATTGCCGGACCGGGCGAGCAGACTTTTGTCAAGGACAAGACCAAATACACCTACGATGTCAGCATGACGGCCCAGCAGGCTGCTGCTTTCGCCTACGACTCCATCTTCACGGTTTGGAATCCGCGTGCGCTGTCGGCCCAGCTCTCCCTGACGGAGGCTCCTGCCAACGATGGCAATACGCTGTCTTGGAAGGTCGTTTCCGAGGCCAAGGCTTATGCTGTCTTCTATGGTGATGAACTGAAGGACATTGTTCCGGGTACTTCTTACCAAATGGAAGCCGGTAGCGATGCCGCTTTGTACAAGCTGCGCGTAGCCAATGCCATGGGCGGTTTCGGCAAGGCATTCGACACGACGGTGGCTTTGCCTCAACTCACGGCCGATGATATCGTCAAGGTGGAATACTTCAACGCTTTGGGTCAGCGTATGCCGGCCGCAGCCCAGGGACTGACCGTCCAGAAGACCACTTACCGCGATGGCAGTGTAAGGGTGCAGAAATACTACTCGAAATAAACCGCTGTTATAGGCGAGCCTTAACCGGCTTGCACAACGTATCGGAGGTCGGGCCCCAGGGCTGCGGCCTCCGCTTCGTTTACGCACTCGCAGGCCCCTTGCGACCCTTCTAAAAAAGTGGATTTTGCTTTTTGAAAAACAAGGGAGTTGCGTACCTTTGCAAACTTGGAAAAAAAATCACATAATTTCAGAAAATATAGCATGGCAACTGTAGTAATCATGCCCAAACAAGGGCAATCGGTAGAGAGCTGTATCATCGCCTCTATCAAGCAGAAAGGTGAAGAAGTGAAGAAGGGCGACATCCTGTTTGCCTACGAAACCGACAAGGCCTCTTTCGAGGAAGAGTCGCAGGTGGACGGTGTAGTACTGGAATGTCTGTATAAGGAAGGCGACGAAGTGCCCGTCCTAACCAACGTAATGGTCATCGGCCAGCCCGGTGAAGATATATCGGGTCTTTTGGGCGACAGTGCTCCTACGGCCGCTCCCGCTCAAGAAGATGCGCCTGCCGCAGCAACGGCGGCCGCCGAAGCGCCCGCCGCTGCTGCGGCAGCTCCTGCCCAGCCGACAGCTGCTCCTTCCTCCAACGGCGAAAAGTTCATTTCGCCCCGCGCACGTCATCTGGCCGAGAAAGAGTCTGTCAATATCGACATCGTGGCCGGTAGCGGCCCCCAGGGACGCATCATCGAACGTGACATCCAGGCTGCCGTTGCAGCCGGCAACCGTCTGAGCGGTAAGGCCAAGGCTATGATGGCCGAAGGCGGCCTGCAGGCTCCGGCCCAAGGCACCGGCCTGGCCGGCACGGTAAAAGCTGCTGATCTGAAGGTGGCCAAGCCCAACCATACCGACATCCCCGGCGAGGGCGAAGACTTCAAGGTGGTGAAGATGAGCAATATGCGCAAGATTATCGCCAACGCCATGTACAACTCGCTGCAGAACTCGGCCCAGCTTACCCATCATCTGGGTGCCGATGCCCGTCGCCTGCAGGCACTGCGCAAGAAGGCCAAGAAAGCTTACGAAGAAGGTCGTATCACGGCCAACGTTACCATCAACGACCTTGTCTGCTATGCCGTTATCAAGGCCCTGCTGAAATTCCCCAATGCCAACTCTCACTGCCTGGGCGATTCTATGCGTCTGTTCAACAAGGTGCATCTGGGTTTGGCTGTCGATACCGAACGCGGTCTGATGGTGCCTGCCGTCAAGAATGCCGACGATTTGTCTATCACCGGTCTGAGCAATCAGCTCAAAAAAGTGGCCGACGATTGCAAGAAGGGCTGCATTAACCCCGATTTGCTGTCTTCGCAGGCCGCTTCCTTTACGGTGAGCAATTTGGGTAATTATGGTGTGGAAGTCTTCACGCCTATTATTAACGTTCCCCAAAGTGCCATTCTGGGTGTGAACACCATTGTGCCTCGTCCCAAGGATTTGGGCGGCGGTGTCTATGCTTTCGTGCCTTATATCGGCCTGAGCCTTACCTACGACCATCGTGCACTGGACGGCGGCGAAGCAACGCGCTTCCTCAAGCAGATAGCCATTGAAATCGAAAACCTGGATATTGATTTTTAATACAACAATAAGATGTTTGATGTAGCAATCATCGGCGGTGGCCCCGGCGGATACGTGGCAGCCGAAAGGGCAGGCGCAGCAGGCCTGTCAGTGGTGCTTTTCGAAAAGCGAGAATTGGGCGGTGTATGTCTGAACGAAGGCTGTATTCCAACCAAAACCCTTCTCTACAGTGCCAAAGTATACAACTATGCCTTGCACGGCCAGCAATATGGCGTGAGCGTTGAAAACGCCGCCTTCGACTATGGTAAGATAGTCGACCGCAAAAACAAGGTGGTAAAGAAACTGGTCGGTGGTGTCAAGGCTGCCATGAAGGCCAACAAGGTGCAGGTGGTCAATGCCGAAGTACTGATTGAAGGCCGCAGCGCCGAAGGTATCAGCCTGACGGCCGGCGGCGAAAAGTATCTGGCCAAAAACCTGCTTATCTGCTCGGGCTCTGAAGCTTCGGTGCCTCCCATTCCCGGTCTGAAGGAAGCCGGCGACGTTATCGTGACTAACCGCGAGATTCTGGCCCTGCGCGAACAGCCAAAAGAACTGGTTGTTATCGGCGGTGGCGTTATCGGTATGGAATTCGCCTCCTTCTTCAACAATTTGGGCACCAAGGTGACCATCATCGAAATGCTGCCTGAAATTCTGGGCGGTTTGGACGGTGAAATCTCGGCCATGCTGCGCGATATCTATGCCAAGAAAGGCATCTCTTTCAACTTGCGTTGCAAGGTAGTGGCCATCGAAGGAAATACGGTGGTTTACGAAGATCCCGAAGGCAAGACCCAGCGCGTGAGCGGTGACAAGATTCTGCTTTCTGTGGGCCGTCGTGCCAACATCAAGGGGCTGGGTCTGGAAAACATCGGTGTGGCTGCCGAACGTGGCATCAAGGTGGATGAACACATGCGCACCAACGTTCCCAATGTCTATGCCGCCGGCGATGTAACGGGCTTCTCGCTCTTGGCTCATACGGCTTCTCGCGAAGGCGAAGTGGCCATCAACAATATTTTGGGCAAGAACGACATCATGCGCTACGATGCCATCCCCGGTGTCGTGTACACCAATCCTGAAGTGGCCGGTGTGGGCCTTACCCAAGAACAGGCCAAGGCCAAGAATATCGAGGTGGATATCCTCAAGCTGCCCATGGCTTACTCCGGACGTTTCGTGGCCGAAAACGAAGGTGGTGAAGGTATTTGCAAAATCATCTGCGGCAAGAAGTATCACGAAGTGCTGGGTGTACATATGCTGGGCAATCCTTGCAGCGAAATCATCGCCGCAGCCTGCATGGCCATCGAACAGGAAATGACCGTCAACCAGCTCAAGGAAGTGGTGTTCCCGCATCCTACCGTGGGCGAAATCATCAAGGAAACAGCTTTCTCAAAAATCATCTAAAACTATATCGATATGCCAAAATCAATCTTTATCGATCCTAAAGAGGTCCGTAAACCCGGGGAAATCAAAATTGCCCCCATCCCTGTGATGCAGTACAAGAAGACCATCGAGGACGAACTGAAGGAAGGAAATTTCAGCAAGGAAGACCTGCTGCGTATCTACCGCGATATGTCTTATATCCGCGAGTTTGAAACCATGCTTAATCTGGTGAAAACCACCGGTGCCTACAATGGTGTGGCCTATAACAACCCGGGTCCCGCCCACTTGTCGGCCGGTCAGGAAGCTGCTGCCGTAGGTATGGCTTATACGCTCGATACCGACGACTATATTTTCGGTTCTCACCGTAGCCACGGCGAAATTCTGGCCAAGGGCCTGCGTTCCATCCAGCTGCTTAGCGACGAGGCACTTACCAAGGTGATGGAAGAATTTTGGGATGGAGCAACCTTGAAAGTGGCCAAAATGGGCTATAAGGGCAACGACACCAAGGAATTGGGTATCCGCTTCCTGCTTTACGGAGCTATCGCCGAAATCTTTGCCCGCGTGACCGGTTTCAACAAAGGTTTGGGTGGCTCTATGCACACTTTCTTCACGCCTTTCGGCATTTATCCCAACAATGCTATTGTAGGCGGTTCGGGCAGTATCTCGGTAGGTGCCGCCCTTTATAAGAAGGTAAACCGCAAGAAAGGTATCGTTGTCTGCAACATCGGTGACGGTTCTTTGGCCCGCGGTCCGGTGCTCGAAGGCATGACCTTCGCTTCGATGGACCAGTTCAACACCATGTGGGAAGGTGATATGAAGGGCGGTCTGCCTGTGCTTTTCAATGTGATGGACAACCAGTATGCCATGGGTGGACAGACTCGTGGTGAAACCATGGGTTATGATATGGCCGCCCGTCTGGGTGCCGGTTTCAATACCGAATCGATGCACGCCGAACGTGTGGACGGTTACAATCCGCTGGCAGTTATCGACGCTTTCCGTCGCAAGAAAGCCCTGTTGCTCGACAAGAAGGGTCCCGCCCTCTTGGATGTGGTTACTTATCGTTATTCGGGTCACTCGCCTTCGGATCAGTCGTCTTACCGTACCAAGGAAGAACTTGAATTGTGGATGAAGGAAGACTGCATTGTGGCTTACGGTGAAAAGCTCAAGGCCGCCGGTCTGGCTACCGATGCCGATTTGCAGGCTATGCAGGACGAAGTCAAGTCCAATATGTTCGCCATGTACCAGCTGGCTATCGACGACAAGCTTTCTCCCCGTATGGACCTTGTCAACAACAGCGAAATGCTGGGCGACATGATGTTCTCCAACGGCAGCGTCGATGCTATGAGCACCGCCAAGCCTGACGTATATCTGCCTATGGAGGAATGTCCCCGTGTGAAGAAAATCGCCGCCAAGACCCGTTATTACAAGGATGCCGAAGGCAAACCCGTTAGCAAGATGAAGATGTTCAACATCAAGGACGGTATCTTCGAGGCTATCATCGACCGTTTCTACAAGGATGCTTCTCTGGTGGCTTACGGTGAAGAAAACCGTGAATGGGGCGGCGCTTTTGCCGTTTATCAGGGCATGACCGAAACCTTGCCTCCTCATCGTCTGTTCAACGCTCCTATTGCTGAGGCTGCCATCATCGGTACGGCTATCGGTTACGCCATGTGTGGCGGCCGTGTTATCCCCGAAATCATGTATTGCGACTTTTTGGGATGCTGCGGCGACGAAATCTTCAACCAGCTGCCCAAGTGGCAGGCCATGTCGGGCAATATTCTGAAGATGCCGGTAGTGGTTCGTGTTTCGGTGGGTTCTAAATACGGTGCACAGCACTCGCAAGACTGGACCAGCCTTTGCGCCCATATCCCCGGTTTGAAGGTGGTATTCCCCGTTACGCCTTACGATGCCAAGGGCTTGATGAACAGCGCTCTGCAAGGTACCGACCCTGTTATTTTCTTCGAAAGCCAGCGTATCTACGACAAGGGCGAGGAATTCCATACCGAAGGTGTTCCTGCCGAATATTACGAAATTCCTATCGGCGAACCCGATATCAAGCGTGTGGGTAAGGACGTTACCTTCCTCACTATCGGTGCTACGCTGTACCGCGCTTTGCAGGCTGCCGATATGCTCAAGGAAAGATACAATCTCGAGGCCGAAGTTATCGATGCCCGCTCTATGGTGCCTTTCAACTACGACAAGGTTATCGAGTCTGTCAAGAAGACCGGCCGTATCATCATCGCCGGCGATGCCACTGCCCGCGGTTCGTTCCTGAACGATCTGGCCGCCAACATCAGCGACTTCTGCTTCGACTATCTGGACGCTGCTCCTGTGGTGCTTGGTTCACGCAACTGGATCACGCCTTGCCACGAACTGGAAGAAGCCTTCTTCCCACAGCCCATCTGGTTCCTCGATGCCATCCACGAAAAGATGATGCCGCTTAAGGACTATGTCCCCACAGCCAACCTTACTTGCGCCCAGCAGGTTATCCGCGCCAAGAAGGGTGTCTAAAGCGGCGGTTTATGGAAACTGTAAAAGTTAACGCACATCTGCATACGCCTTATTCGTTCAGCGCTTTCTCTGATATAGACCAAGCGCTGGACAAGGCGCTTGCCGAAGGTGTCAAGGTGGTGGGAATCAACGATTTCTACTCTACCGAAGGTTACGAGGCCTGGAATGAAGGCTGCCGCAAGCGTCATCTGTATCCGCTGTTCAACATCGAGTTCATCTCCTTGAACCAAGAAGACCAGAAGGCAGGTATGCGCGTGAACGACCCCGGCAATCCCGGCCGTACGTACTTGAGTGGCAAGGGCTTGCGCTGTCCTATGACGCTGGCTGAACCTTATGCTACGCAATTGGCCGACGTGCGTCGCGAAGCCAATGCCCAAGTGCAGGCCATGTGTGCCAAACTCAATGAGCATCTGGCTGCCAACGCTGCCGGTTTTCAATTGGACTACCAGTGGATTTGTGGCACGCTCACCAAGGGCAGTATCCGCGAGCGACATCTGGCCAAGGCTTTGCGAATGAAGGTTTACGAACACACTTCTTCGCCCGCGGAGGCCAAGGCTTTACTTGAAAAACTTTTTGGCGGCAAGGCTTTGAAGGCTGATATCGCCAATCAGGCGGCTGTCGAGAACGAGATTCGCAGCAATCTGCTCAAGGCCGGCGGTGCCGCTTTTGTACCCGAAGACCCCAAGGCCTTCCTGCCTATGCAGACCGTTTGCGACATCATTCTGGCCGCCGGCGGCATTCCCACTTATCCATTCCTGGCCGATGATGCCAAGGGTGGCTATACCGACTTCGAAGGTGATTTGGAGCGCGTGGCCAAGATATTGCGTGAAAGAGGTTTCTACTCGGTGGAATTCATCACTACCCGTAATGATGTGGCCATGCTCGAAAAATATGCCTCCTACCTGCACGATGCTGGTTTCGTGGTAACTTTGGGCAGCGAACACAATACGCCGGCCATGGAACCGGTGGAACTTTTTGCCCGTGGCGGTGTGCCCCTTAGCGAGCGTCTGCTGCAGATAAATTACCAAGGCGCTTGTGTGGTAGCCGCCCATCAACATCTGGTACGTCAAGGCTTGACGGGTTATGTCGATGCCAAGGGTGTGGCTGCCGTGGACAAACGCGATGAATATATTGCTCTTGGAGCACAATTAATTGCAAGTGTATGAACGGAATACAAGATTTGATAGAGATTTCCCAATTTTACGGGAAGGATAGCCGCTTTGTCATTGCCGGCGGCGGCAATACCTCTTACAAGACGGCCGACAAGCTGTGGGTGAAGGCCTCTGGCCATGCGCTGGCTACCATCACCGAAGACGGTTTTGCCCAGCTCGACCGTCAGAAATTACAAGTGCTGTCGGAAAAACGGTACAGCGATGACGCCGCCCTGCGCGAAGAACAGGTAAAGAATGATTTGGCTGCAGCCTGCATCACCAAGGGCCGCCGTCCTTCGGTGGAAACATCCATGCACAATGTCATCAACTATGCCTATGTGGTGCATTTGCATCCCACGGAAGTGAATGGCCTGATGTGTGCACAGAATGCCGAAAGCGAGCTAAAGCGTCTTTTCGGTGAGAAGGCTTTGTTTATCCCGTATACCGACCCGGGTTACGTACTTTTCAAGAAGGTGGAAGATGCCATCAAGGCCCATCGCGCCGCTTATGGTGAGGACGCTTCGGTTATTTGGTTGCAGAACCATGGTATTTTCGTGGCTGCCGACAGCATTGCCGACATCAAGGCTAAGTACGATGCCATCCTCTCGGCTTTGGAACAGAAGCCCCTTGTTATCGAAACCCGCGACACCTGTCCTTGCACGGAAAAGGTGCTGCCCGCGCTTCGTATGATGCTTTGCAACGAGGCTGTGAAACTTTCGGGCCAGAGTGCCTGCGGTATTCGCAACCCCTATGCCGGCAACAATTTGAAGGTACTGAAAGTGCGCAAGAACTCTCTGGTGAAGTCGTTCTACGGCAGTGCCGAGGCTTTTGCCAAGATAAGCCGTCCCTTCACGCCCGATGCCATCGTTTACTGCAAGTCGAACTACTTGTATTTCGATGCTGAGGAACCCGAAGCTGTATTGGCCCAGGCTCAGGAGGCTATCCCTGTCTTCGTGGCCAAGTTCGGCTATCTGCCCAAGGTGATGCTCATCAAGGGTATAGGTTTGGTGGCCGTGGGCGACAATGCTGCCCAGTGCGACATCATTCTGGATGTTTACGAAGATGCCATGAAGATTGCGGCTTTGTCCGAAAATTTTGGCGGTCCTCATCCCATGACCCAGGCTCAAATTGATTTTATCGACAATTGGGAGGTGGAGAACTATCGTCGTAGCGTGGCTGCCGGTGGTGCTGCCGGCCGTGCCGAAAACAAGACCATCGTGGTGACGGGTGCCGCCCAAGGTTTCGGCGAAGGCATTGCCCGTTGCCTGCTGATGGAAGGTGCCAATATCGTGGTGGCCGACTTGAACGAAACGGTGGGACAGGCTACAGTAGACCGCTTCAACGCTATGGCCAAGAGCAATCGCGCCATCTTTGTCAAGACCAATGTGTCGGAAATTCCCAGTCTCGAGAATCTGGTACACCGGAGTGTTTGCCAGTTCGGTGCCATCGATGCCTTTATCAGCAATGCCGGTGTTTTGCGTGCCGGTGGTCTGGAAGACATGACCCCCGAGAACTTCGAGTTTGTCACCAAAATCAACTACTACGCCTATTTCTATTGCGCCAAGGTGGTAAGCCGCGTGATGAAACTGCAAACCAAATATGCCGGCGAAGATTATTTTGCCGATATTATCCAAGTTAATTCCAAGTCGGGTCTGCGTGGCAGCAAGGCTAATTTTGCCTATGCCGGCGGCAAGTTCGGCGGTATCGGTCTGACGCAGTCGTTTGCTTTGGAGCTGGCTCCTTTCCGCGTGAAGGTGAACAGTATCTGTCCGGGCAACTTCTACGACGGTCCGCTGTGGAGCAATCCCGAAAACGGTCTGTTTGTGCAGTATCTGAAGGCTGGCAAGGTGCCGGGGGCCAAGACGGTGGAAGATGTCAAGGCTTTCTATCTGGCCCAGGTTCCCATGCGCAAGGGCTGCGCTCCCGAGGATGTTTGCAAGGGTGCGCTTTACCTGATGGAGCAGCTTGGTGAAACGGGTCAGGCTTTGCCCATTACCGGCGGTCAGGTGATGCTGAGCTAAGCATTTTAGACGCTACGGCAAAACCCCGGAAGCCCGACAAGGGCTTCCGGGGTTTTGTTTTTGGAGAAAAAAATTTGCAGAAGTCGGAAATCTACCGTTTCTTTGCGGGGTAAAACCTATTCTATCACTTCAAAACCCATTTGCCTATAAGTTCCACTTTACTCTTTGAACCTTATACAAAAGAGAAATGGATACGATGTTTCGTAAAACCGACGAGTCGTTGGTTGAAATGTTTGCAAATGGTAACAACCAGGCTTTCGATATATTGTTGGAACGTTACAAGGACAGTGTGTATCGTTACATATTGCTTATTGTGCGTAATCGCGAAATGGCCGAGGATATCTTTCAAGAAACCTTTATGCGTGCCATTATGACCATCAAGCAGGGACGCTATAGCGAAACGGGCAAGTTCTCGGCCTGGATTTGCCGCATCGCCCGCAACCAGATTGTCGACATCTACCGTCGCGAACGTAGCGAGAAGACTGTTTCCAACGATGAATACGAAGACCAGGATCTCTTCAACGACGCCAGTCTGTGCGAAGAGAATATCGAAGACAAACTGGTGCGCGAACAAGTACTCAACGATGTGAACAGCTTGATGCTGCACTTGCCCCGTGAACAGCGCGAAGTGGTGCAAATGCGTTATTATCAGGACCTTTCGTTCAAGGAAATTGCACAAATTACTGGTGTCAGCATTAATACTGCGCTGGGCCGTATGCGTTATGCCGTGATGAATATGCGTCGTATGGCCCAAGAAAAAGACTTGCTTTTGGCGGTATAGGCCTATCCGTCTGAGAGGATTTATTTTTTCCGCTCGCGATACAATATTTGCAGAAGTTCCTCGTTTCTACTTATGAAGTGAGGAATTTTTTTTACAGCTTAATGTAGAATGCCTATGAACAAAACGTCTACTCCTAAAGAAACAGCCGTGTCAGGCAACAAGAAAAATCAGACAAACATAGGGCCGAGCGCATCGAGCTTGGAATTTTTACGTATCTTCGCACGATTGTACGAACCGGATGCCTCCTTGCAGGTCAAGGCACAGGCTTGGCTCAACTGAAAATGTGTAATATACGGTAAAATAGCTTCTTATTATGAGAATGGTTGCCCCTTCTTTGCTGTCGGCTAACTTCAAGAACTTGCAGGCCGATATCGACATGATTAACCGCAGTGAGGCCGATTGGCTGCACTTGGACGTTATGGACGGGGTGTTCGTTCCCAACATTTCCTTTGGCTTTCCTGTGTTGAGTCATGTGGCCGAAATTTGCCAAAAACCTTTGGATGTACATTTGATGATAGTGCAACCCGAAAAATTCATCAAGGAAGTGAAAGCTTTGGGTGCTTATATGATGAATGTGCATTATGAAGCTTGTCGCCACCTGCACCGGGTGTTGACGGAAATCCATCAGGCGGGCATGAAGGCCGGTGTGACGCTGAATCCCAGCACGCCCGTGTCGGTACTCGAAGACGTGATTGCCGATATAGACCTAGTGCTGGTTATGTCGGTAAACCCGGGTTTCGGCGGGCAGCCTTTTATCGAAAACACCTACGCCAAGGTGGCGCGTCTACGGGAACTCATTGAGAAACACCACAGCCCCGCGCTCATCGAAGTTGACGGTGGCGTGACGCTGAAGAACGCGCAGTCGTTGTACGAGGCCGGGGTGGATGTGCTGGTGTCGGGCAGCACGGTCTTCAAGAGTTCCGACCCCGAAAAAACCATTCGCCAGTTGCTTGGCCGGGAATGATTCCCCTACTTTCAAAAAACACGATGAAATACCATAAAACACTGAAACACACCATGAAAACATGCTTCTTTTACGCTATCCGTTTGTCAGATTGGCCTTGGCCATAATGGCTGGCCGTCTGCTGTTTGACGCTTGTCCGGCCGCCGGACACCGCTATATTTTCTGGATATTTCCCTTGGGACTGCTGCTTTTGCCGTTGCTGAGGCTGTGCCTGCGACATCGGACTTGGCTGTGGCGTCGCTATGCCCAGACGCTATTGCTGATAATGGCGGCGCTGATGTATGTGTCGGTGTTGGCCTGGCCCGAGGCGGGGCTGGCGGGCCGTCCGCCGGCCGTGGATTTCCACGGCCCGGCGGACGGCTGCTACGCACTGCTCGTGTTGCGGCAGCCGGTGGAAAAGCCCCAATCTTACCAATGCCAGACCGAGTTTTTGCTCACCGAATCTTTGGACAGGCCCCGCCTGGGCCAGGCCGACAAGATGCAGCTATATTTGCCCAAAGACAGCCTGTCCGCCGCCCTTAAGACCGGCGATGTGCTACTGCTGCGCTGTCGCCCGGACAGCCTGCAGGCCGACTTGCCCTATCACCGTTATTTGCAGCGCCAGGGCTTTGTGGCAACGGCCTATGTGCGCGCCGGTCAGTGGAGCAAGGCCGCGGTCCAGGCGCGCCTGGGGCTCAGGCGCGCCATGGACGCGGCCCGCTCATTCCTGATACAGCGCTACCGCAATACCGGCCTGCAGGGCGAGCCACTGGCCTTGATTTCAGCCTTGTGTCTGGGCGACAAAACCTATTTGGACAAAGACCAGAAGAATATGTATGCAGCGGCCGGCGTATCGCATATTCTGGCCGTGAGCGGTATGCACGTAGGTATGCTCTGTCAGTTCCTGGGACTGCTGCTTTTTTGGATGCGTGGCAGCCGCAGCCTGTGCAGGCTGCGGCAACTCTTGCTCATCGTACTACTTTGGGGTTTCGCTTGCCTGACGGGGCTGTCGGCCTCGGTGCTGCGGGCGGTTATCATGTTCAGCGTGTCGGCCTTCGCCCTGTGCATCGGCCGTAAATCCTATACCTGGAACGCCCTGGCTTTTGCCGCTTGCCTGATG
Organism: uncultured Bacteroidales bacterium; assembly: GCA_964423935.1. Classification (GTDB taxonomy): domain Bacteria; phylum Bacteroidota; class Bacteroidia; order Bacteroidales; family UBA1402; genus UBA1757. The sequence continues at coordinate 15,990 of CAYRHC010000003.1, forward strand.
CTGTTGGTCTGTCCTTCGTATTGGCAGGATGTGAGCTTTCAGCTGAGCTTCTTGGCGGTGGCCTCTATTTTGGCCTGTCAGCCTTATTTTCAGCGACATGCCGGTCTGGGTGCCGATTCCGGTCTGCAGGCTATGATGGTGGGTAATGTCAACGCGGTTGGGACGGGACAGAAGAGTCCCTGGTGGCGACAGTTGTGGCAATATCCCAAAGAACTGCTCTGCCTTTCGCTGGCAGCCCAGATAGGGACGGCCCCGCTGTCGGTGTATTATTTTCATCAGTTCTCCAACTGCTTTTGGCTGAGCAATCTGCTGCTGGTGCCACTGGCCACGGTACTTACCTATCTTGGGGTCAGTTTGTTGCTTCTGGCTGATGTTCCTTTGCTGTCGCCAGTGCTGGCATCGGTGCTCGACTTCTGTCTGCAATGCTTTATCGACATCTCCGCTTGGTTGACGCGTTTGCCCTTGGCCCTGAGCGAAAAACTCTATCCTTCGGCTATCGAGGTGGCCTTGGTTTACCTTTTGCTGCTGGTGCTGTTGCAGGCTTCGCAGTGGAACCGGCTGCATTACTGGATAGATTTTGGACTGAAACGCCAGAAAGCCAAAAAATAAATGTACCTTTGCATCTTGCCTTAAACAATGAATTATGATTTCCAAAATCATCGAAGAAAGTCTCATTCAGAAGGTTAACCAGTTGGTCGATGAGGCCGCTCACATCGTTATTGTGGCACACGAGAATCCCGATGGTGATGCCATCGGTTCTTCGCTGGGTATGATGCATTTTTTGCAAGCCTACGGCAAAGAAGATGTCAAGGTGCTCATCCCCAATGAAATACCGCACAATCTCATCTGGATGCCCGGGGCTGACCGGATATTCGTCTATACGCTGCAGGCGGAATCTTGCAAAAGAGTGTTGCAGGAGGCCGACCTCATACTCTTCCTCGATCTGAATGATATAGAACGGACGGGCAAGATGGCTGAACTTTTCAAAGGGCTGTCCGCTCAACGCGTCTTGATAGACCATCATGAATTTCCGCAGCCTTTCGCGCCCGTTACCCTGTCGTATCCCAATATCGCTTCCACTTCCGAGCTGGTGTTCCGCTACATCTGCCGTTCGAGCTGCCTGGATTACCTTAACAAGGAAGCTGCCGTTTGCATCTATACGGGCATGATGACCGACACAGGCAATTTCGCCTACAACTCCAATCAGCCCGATATGTACATCATCGTGCATTATCTTTTGCAAAAGGGAGTGGACAAAGACGCCGTTTACCGCAAGGTCTTCTATGCCTACAGCGAAGACCGTCTGCGCATGACGGGCTATATCCTCTACAAGGCTATGGAAATCCTACCCGAATACCATACGGCTGTCACGGCCATCAGCAAGCGCCGCCTGACCAGCTTCAATTACCGGCAGGGCGATACGGAGAACATCGTGAACATGCCTCTTCAAATTGAAGGTGTCAACATATCCATCTTCCTGCGCGAAGACAATCCTATCCGCATATCTTTCCGCTCTGTAGGCGATATCCCAGTCAATCGTCTGGCTAACAGTCTGTTCGGAGGTGGCGGACACAAAAATGCCGCCGGCGCACGCTACCGGGGCAAACTCTCCGATGCGGTAGAGATAATAAAACAAGCGCTTCCGGCCTTTGTGGAAAGCTTGGAAAAATAGTAACTATCCATCAATCAATGATAATCCCCAACCGAAGATGAAACGAACTCTCAAGACTGTCTTTCTGGCAACCGCGCTGCTGGTTGTGCTATCGTTTGCCGCCTGCAGCAAGTACAAGACCTATGCCCAGCAGCTGGAGGAAATGGAAGAATATATCGAAGCCTTCTTCACGCATCACGAATATGTCGTAACGGAAACCCTGCCCCAGCAGGTGCCTTGGCTCGATGCCGAAGGTCATCGCTTGTTCTACAAGACCGAATCTGGCATCTATATTCATGTGGTCGATACAGGATTGCAGGCCGGCAATACCAAGGCCGGACAAGTGGTGCTGGTGCGTTATACCGAAATGAGCATCAAGGGCGATTCGGTGACTTACAGCAATATGAACAGTTCCTATGAACCGGTGGAAATTTGCTACGGCACTGTCGATACCGGTGGCCAAAGTTCCTATTATTGGGGCGATTGTCAGGCTTGGCACGAAGCGCTTACATACGTTGGAGACTACGGTCATGTTATGCTGGTGGCTCCTACCGATATGGGAATGCCCATCTACAACAACAGCCAGTCGGAACTCTTGGCGCATTATTATGAATTGAAATTCACCTTCTGGAAATAATATCGTTATGAATCAGTTGATTAAATCTATCTCCGGTATACGCGGGGTGGTTGGAGGTCCGGCCGACAACAGCCTCAATCCATTTAACATCACGCGCTTTACGGCTGCTTACGCCCGCTGGATACGCAGCCATTCCACCCGTGGCTCCAACCGTATTGTGGTGGGCCGTGATGCCCGAATCTCGGGCGAAATGGTGTTCCAATTGGTGTCCGGTACCTTGATGGGTATGGGCTTTGACGTTCTTGACATCGGTCTGGCTACGACTCCTACCACCGAACTTGCCGTTACCATGACGGGTAGTGACGGCGGTATCATCATCACGGCCAGCCATAATCCCAAGCAGTGGAATGCGCTGAAGTTGCTCAACCAAGACGGTGAGTTCTTCGATAAGGCTGCCGGTCAATATGTGATAGAAACGGCGGAGAAGGAAGATTTTCAGTTTGCCGGTGTCGATGAACTGGGCCATTTGCAGCATGCCGATTTTACACAAAAGCATATCGATGCGGTGCTGGCCCTCGATTTGGTAGACCGTGAAGCTATCGCTAAAGCCGATTTTCGCGTGGCCGTGGATTGTGTCAATTCGGTTGGTGGTATCGTCATTCCCCGTTTGCTCGAAGCCCTTGGCGTGAAGCATATCGTGGCCTTGAACTGCACGCCCAATGGCATATTCCCGCATAATCCAGAACCGCTTCCTCAGCATCTGACCGAAATTTCCGAACTGCTCAAACAGGGCAAAGCCGACTTGGGCGTGGTGGTCGACCCTGATGTTGACCGTCTGGCGCTGGTGTGCGAAAACGGCGAAATGTTCGGCGAAGAATATACGCTGGTTTCCTGTGCCGACTATGTACTCGGTAAGACCCCGGGCAATACGGTGTCCAACCTCAGTTCCACCCGTGCTCTGCGTGATGTTACTTTGGCGCACGGCGGCAGCTACGAGGCTTCTGCCGTTGGTGAACTCAATGTGGTGACGCTTATGAAAGCCAATAAGGCTGTGATTGGCGGCGAAGGCAATGGTGGTGTCATCTATCCCGCTTCACACTATGGCCGAGATGCGCTGGTAGGTGTCGCTCTTTTCTTGTCTTATCTGGCGCACAAAGGCTGCAAGGTGAGCGAGTTGCGCGCCCAGTATCCCGCCTATTTTATGGACAAACAGCGTCTCGACCTGACGCCCGAAATGAAACTTCCTGTCATTTTCGATGCCCTGAAAGCACGTTTCCAGGTGGGCAGTCGGGCTTTCAACTCGGTGGTTGAGCGCGTTACCGACATCGACGGTGTCAAGATTGACTTTTCCGACAAGTGGGTGCATGTGCGCGGTTCGAACACCGAACCCATTGCGCGCATCTATACCGAAGCCGCTACACCCGAAGATGCGCATAGTCTTGCCGAAGAAATCAAGGCTTGGGTGCTGAGTTTGTAAAAAACTGATAGTCAATGGGTTCGATAATGGTAGCCTGCCGCGTTCGCGGCAGGCTACCATCGTTTTTGGAATTTTTAAATCTCGGCTTCGTGCGAGAAACAGATAAACGACATACTTTTGTGCCCCGACATAAGACAAATTACTATGAAAGTAAAGAAAAGGTGGATTATCCTAATGTCGGTTATGGTGATAATCACAATCTGCGGACTATTCGCAACAGAACCGAGTTTTGAGTGTGATTTCTCGAAAATCAATGCGGCAGATGTGGCCTGGCTAATTACAGCAACAATCTTTGTGCTGATGATGACGCCAGGTCTTTCGTTTTTCTACGGGGGTATGGTTGGCGCCCGTAACGTCATTTCGACGATGCTACAGAGTTTTATTGCCATGGGAGTTATTACGGTGCTGTGGGTGGCCTTCGGCTTCAGCCTGTGTTTTGGGGACGACATTGGCGGGATTATCGGCAATCCCTTAACCTTTGCTATGTTCCGTAACGTAGGAGCCGATGTTTACACCACGCCAACGGGCAAGATACTTGGCGGGGCGACGATACCGCTGGCGCTTTACGCGCTCTTCCAAATGAAGTTCGCCATCATCACTCCTTCCCTTATTACCGGGTCATTTGCCGAGCGCGTCAGGTTCTCGGCTTATTTGTTTTTTATGGTTTTCTTCTTCGTGTTCATCTATTGTCCCTTGGCCCATCTGACCTGGCATCCCGACGGCCTTTTTATGAAATGGGGCGTGATAGACTTTGCGGGTGGTATCGTAGTACACGTCTCATCGGGTGTTGCCGCTTTGGCAGGAGCCCTTTTCTTGGGACGCCGCCGCACTTCCACCAAAGACGAAGAACCCGCCAATATTCCCTTCGTGCTGTTGGGTGCGGCCATGCTCTGGCTCGGGTGGTTCGGTTTCAATGCCGGTAGTTCCTTGCATGCCGATGGTCAAGCAGTGAAAGCCTTCCTCAACACCACCACGGCATCGGCCACTGCCATGATGACCTGGATTTTCTTCGACTGCCTGCGTGGACGCAAACCTTCGGCCATGGGTGCCGCGGTAGGTTGCGTTGTGGGTCTGGTGGCCTGTACACCTTCGGCCGGTTATGTGAGCGTTGGTCAAACCATCTTCATCGCCTTTACCATAGCCATTATCTGCAATATTGCCGTCCACTGGCGATCGCAAACAAATATTGACGATGCGCTCGACGTATTTCCCACACACGGAACAGGCGGTATTGTGGGAACCATTATGACGGGTATCTTCATTCAGGAAGGTTTGATTGCGGGAACACCCGAAGGGCTGGTGGTGTTCCTCTACCACCTGCTTGCCGTTGCCATTGTCATAGCCTATACTTTCTGCATGAGCTATTTCGGTTATTGGCTTATCGATAAGTTCATTCCCATGCGTGTCAGTCTAGAAAGTGAGCGTGTGGGCCTCGACCTTAGCCAGCACGACGAGCATTATGGGTTCGCTCATTTCGGCGAACGCGAGATTGCCGAGTACGAGCAACACATCAAAGACAAAAACGCTGACAAATAGCGGCGTGTTGAAGACAAAAAAAGAGGCTGTGCCATAGGGTACAGCCTCTCTTTTTTATGTAATGACGGGAATTTCCTTGCGGATGGTCCTATATGCTTAGTCCTGAGAAGGAACTACAGAAACATAGGAGCGGTCGTCTTTCT
>CAYRHC010000004.1:0-18582 GCA_964423935.1 uncultured Bacteroidales bacterium
CAATGCCGTTGGCTCCGACACCAAGCCCGACAAAAATACCGTCGGTAAGTGTGGCTACCGAAACAGAAACCATGCCGACCAGTGTCGGAAAGAATAGCGAACGGAACAATCTCCCAATCTTGCCGTTACCGAAGTCGATTTTGTCACGACTTAAATCAATCTTTTTCATAGAATTATCATCATGCGTAGCTGTGCATGCCTCCCAAAATGAAATTCACTCCGAAATACGTTATCAGCACACTCAAGAAAGCCAAGATGCTGAAAATATGGAAAAACATCGGCCGGCGGAATGCCTTAAGCGAAGTCGGATGCAAGGCCGAAGCATAGATAAGCATAGTTATGAGCGCCCACACTTCCTTGGGGTCCCATCCCCAGTAGCGTCCCCAGGAAACATTGGCCCAGACGGCACCGATAAAGATACCGATAGCCAGACAGAAGACCGCCGGATAAAGCAGGATACGGCTAATCACCTGCAGGCGTTCTATTTCCTGACAGCAGTCACGGGCGGAAGCGTTCAGCACCACAGCCATAATTCCATTGAGCATCATAAAGCCCAATAGGGCGTAAGCTATCATAATAACCATCACATGAATACTTAGCAAGGGCGATGACAGCACCGGCACCAACTGGGTGATAACGGGGTTAGCCTCGCCAAAGCGGGCCACCATCAGGGCCATACCGCAAAGCAGGAAGCCGAAGGCAAGGGACGATGGCATACGGCGGTGCAGCAAAACCGACAAAACCAAGGCACAGACAGCTATGCATTGCATGGTTTCAAAGCCGTTCGACATGGGTAGATGTCCGCTGATATAACCACGCAAAGCCAGCAAGAACAACAGATATAATCCATGGGCTATGGCCAGGCTTTGCAACACATCACCAAGGATTTTGTGTTCGGGCAGGCCACGCATCATACGACGACCATAATAAATGAAGCTGGCAAAACCGATGAGTATGCACACTATGGCAACGGGCTGGTTCTTGTTGCCAGCATTGTACAGTCGCTCAGCCTGAATGCGGGCATCGGAAGGCAAGTCCCGCCCCACTCCGCTCTGCTGGAAATGACGCAGCTTGTGTATGGTCTGCACCAGTTCCTCTTGATGCCCCATAGCCACCTGTTCGCCCATAAAGCTGATACTCTTGTGGATGAACAGTGCTTGATCAGCGGGCATATCAAGCGGCAACCGGTCGGCGGGAGAATACCACTGAAGCGTCTGCAGCGAGTCGTTGCGGTAAGGAAAGAGCTTGAGCATACTGCCCGTACATACCATACTCACCAAATTGAACTTTTCGTTGGCTTCTTCTATGGCACGCTTTTCCTGCAGACTGCCGGCCGTACGCAAAGCCTTCTCCAACTTATAACCCTCCGGCCCGATAAAATCGCGCAGACAAGCATATTTGGAATCAATGCCAAGCAAAGCGCGCACAGACTTGCTCTTGATACGGATAATGGGTTGATCTTTCCAGCTGTCGTAGTAAAACATCCAACCGCTAAGCACCTGCTCTGAGCTGAGGCCTTCGTAGGAGCACTTGCCGTAAAGTTTCACCGTAAAATCTTGAGCCAGCGTCTGCAAGGGGCAAATTCGGTCGTTGTAGTAGACATAAAGTTTGCCCAATTCCTTGGCCGAAGAAGCAGGCAAGGCTTGAGGACTGTCAGATGCCATGGCACACAGGCCCGTAGCAAAAAACAACAGGCAACACACAGCAGCCTTGCGCAAGGCCGGATGACGCAACAAGACACGCAACTGACTGTCTTTCTGAAAGAAGAAGGACAATATTGCCACCAGCAACAAGACATAGCCCGTATATGAAATGGCAATACCATAAGGGTCGTGCGAAACGGACAGCGTAGTGCCTCGTCCGTCACTGTCGTAACGCGACTGATAAAAACGGTAATGACGGTAGCTGCAAATATTGTTCATACTTATGCGGCTGTTGCGGGTTTGGCCGTTGTCGACAATAGCTATTTCGCTCACAAAGTCCATCGGTGCCAAGGTGCCGGGATAATACTCCAAATGGAAATCTTCAAGGCTTAGGCTGAAAGGCAATTGGCGCATCTGTCCGTCGGAAGCGGTAAAGCTGCTCACGGGAACCTCTCCCTGACGCAGGTGCACGCTGCCGCGCAGGCCGCTGAGATAGGTCACCAGACCACCTGCCAATATCACCAGAAAGGACAGATGCAGCATAAAGGTAGGCAGGCGTTTGGACACATGACGCTGCAAGAGGTAACACAAGCTGCTGCCGGCGACCAAAGCCCAAAGCACCACAAACCACGGGGCAGTGTAAATCCAGTCACTAACAAAAGTGCTGCCGAAAAACTTTTCCAGCACCGTGGCTACCATCAGCGTCAGCACCGTCAGAAAGGTCAATCCGAAAGAAAGATATTTCATCATATAGGTTTTTCCAAGGGCCGCAAAGTTAGGCCAAAAAGATGACGTAAAAAACAATATAAAAAAGGCTTGGAAAGTCTGGGAAAAGCCGACTCCCCAAGCCTTTTATCGAAATACTGTCCGTTAGATGGCATCGAGGAAGGCTACGATGGCAGCACGTTCCTCTTTAGACAGATTACGGAATTTCTCAATGGTGGCACGAGCATCGCTTTCGGCATTGCCGTGCCACATGATGGCTTCCATAGTGGTACGTGCGCGGCAATCGTGCAGACGGTCGGCGTAGGCAGAGCCAGTGCATTTCTCGTGCAGGCCGCGACCCCAAAGAGGCGTGGTGCGGCACCAGCCGGTACGGATATCGTTCTCCATGCAGAGTTTGTGCTGAACCATATCGGTGTAGGGCCAAATCTTCTGGTTAGGATAGTTGGGCAAACGGCTGTCGCCTTCAGAGAAGAACTTAGCCGGGTCGCGGATGATATCATCGCCAGTGGTCCAAGAGGGACGATGGCAGTAATCGCAACCGATTTCAGAAAAAAGCCTCTTACCCATCTGTACGTCCTCGGCATCGAGGTTACGTGCAGCAGGAACGGCCAAACCTCTGTGCCATACCATCACATCGATGTAATCCTGATCGGACATCTCGGCATCGAGATTCTTGGAAGTCAGATAGTTGTAGATATTTTCCTCCACATTGTCGGTATGCCATTCGGGATGTTCTTTGTTGGGATCCACTTGCGCGATGTAAGCGGGGAAACCGGCCTGTACTTCAGGATCTTGCGAAGAATACTTGGCATAGGTGCCGGCTGCGTCCAGATAGTGGTAGCGACGGTCGCTACGCGTAACGTTGGTGATGTTCCAAATGGCGTTGGCACCGGCAGCGTCCTGTAGTGGACCACGGCTCAAAGCGTAAGTGTAGCGGCGGGGATATTTGGTACCGTCGCCCTGCAAAGCGTTGGAGTATTGGCTAACCCATTCTCCGTCCTTGAAGAAAGCGGGGTTCAAGCCATGCTTCATGTAGCCGTCCTTTTCTTCCTTCACATACTGGGCCTTAAGGTCGGCATCGTCGATGGCATCGATAAGGCCGGTACCATAGATACCGATGGTAGATTCGAGCAACACCTTGTAGTTGGCATCGGCTTCGGGAATCTCATAACCTTGGTTAACCACATAGATGGCTTCCTTGGGCATGGTCACCTCCGGATAGCGCAGCTGATAGCTTTCGCCATCGGGGAACTTGTTACCCCATTCATCGGTATACTCCACCCATTCTACGGTAATCTTGGAACCGTCGACAGGAGCCTTGAAAGGAGCGATGGCGTGCATCTGAGGCATACCAGCCAACCAAGTGACATAGCCGTTGGTGGCAGGATTGAACACTACCAGCAGATAGCCGTTGCCGATTTCGTTGGTGTCGAAAGTGCCGGCGGGAATGCTCTTGCCATGACCGTAACCGGGATGGCAGTGCAGGCAGGACGAACGTACATAGGCAGGGCCAAGGCCGCTACGGGTACCTTCGGTGTTGCTGGTAAAGGGTTTTTCGAAAAGCACTTCACCATGTTTGAACGACTGATAGAAACCGCCTGTCTCCACTACGGAAGTAGGCTGCTCGTAAGCACTGGAAGAAGTGTTGAAGGTTGTACCGAGTTTGCCGCCCGTATACCAATCTTCTGACAATTCCTTGGGTTCCTCTTTGCCGGAGTTCTCATTGTTGCTTTCGCAACCCCACATGGCACAAAGGCTCAGTGCAATAACGGAAATTCTAAAAAGATTGCGTTTCATATTGCTATTATTAACAAATTACGTTGTTTATTCGTTTACCAGTTCGATAGCCTCGTCAAGAGCATCCTTCAGAGCGTTGCAGGCATCGATGGCAGCCTGGTTCTCTTCGAAGGTAAGATGCTGACGGAAAGGGGCGGGCATTGCAGCTACTTCCTTAATGGCCAAATCGATGGCAGACTTCAGTTTGGTATCGAGGGCGCTATTCTTACCGGCAATGTAAGAACTTACCGACGTGGCACTTACGCTACCGTCCAAAGTACCATAATAAGCATTGCGGACGCTGCGGATATTGTCGGTGAAATCCGTAATGGAGTTCCAACTGTACCAAGACTCAACATCGAGCACATTGCCCGAGTTGCAAGGATCGGAAATCTTGGTGTTGCCCACTTCGTCGGCGATATCGGTTGCACCCGTCAAGATTTCTTCGAAGGCAGCCTTTTGGGTCTTGTATTTGGTATTACCGGGCAGACCTGCATTGACAAGTTCTTCGCCATAGTTGTTGGTGGGTTCCAATTCGGCCTCGGCCAGAATATCCTGCTTGGCTTTGGTCACATTGTCGAGGCCGGCCCAAGAAGCTTCCAAACGAATGCACTGTGCGCTCAGGTTTTCGGCAACGGCAGCTCCCAGTGTCAGTTCATCGGCAGTGATTTCGGCAACGTCTCTAGCCTTGCCATCACGGAAGATAACATATTCGATGGCGTGGAAACCTTTCAGTCCATAGCCAAGGTTGGCAACATCAAGGATGTAGTTGGGGTTCTTGATGTTTTCGAGCAGGATATCCAGCTGCGATTTCATCAAAGGCCATGAGTCGATGCTGGGGTCGATGTTGTAGTCGGCAGCGGCACCATAAAGGAAGGCTTCGCTCAGTTCCCAGTATTTACGGGCTTCAATCCATTTGTCGCAAGCGGCCTGAACATGAGCCTGATCTTTATTTTCTTGGATAGCCTGGCAAGCATCGAGCAGTTCCATAGAAGCATCGGCCAAAGATTTGTAAGTGCTGACAACCACTTGGTCTACATAGTTTTGAACGATAGCCTTGGCATTTTCGTCAATGCCGTCGTCTTCGGTCGTGGTGCTGTTATTGTCGCATGAAACCATGCTGGCGCTCATGACGAGCGTTGCCACGAACATCATTGCGTACTTGAAATACTTTTTCATTGTTTTATGATTTTTGGTTTGATTAATATGCGTTGTCTTTTATCAATTGAAGAAGCCCGAATAGGCGATGCCCAAGCTGAAGGTGTCTTCGTTGTTGTAAGCGCTGTCGAACATTCGGTGTGAATATTCTGCCTTGATGACAATGCGCTTCATGGGGTAATAGTTGATACCCCCGGCAATGCGCTGACGTTTCCAGCAGGCATTGTCGACAATACTGCCTTCGGTCTTGAACATGGAATCGTAGTAGTCGTAACGGCCGAAGATGTAGAGTTTTTTGCCAGAACGATTCATCGCGTTTATCTGCGAGAAAATATCGTAACCGGCCTCCACGCCTGCGGCGATGGCATCGGAGGCGACATCGGTTTTGGGCGAAGGAGAATCCTTGCGCTGATTCTTGTTAGCCTTGGAAATAGCTTCGGAATCGGTCAGATGGCCATAGTCGAAATTGCCGCGTACCACCCAGTTGTGATTATCGTAATGGAAATCGAAGGCTCCCAGCATCACAGTACCGGCAAGGTCTTTATAGCCGTCGGACTTGAGGCTGTTGGCCGCACTGTTGCCCACATAGGCGCTAAGTGCCATACGCAAACCAGGCAGCGAATAGTTGTCCACGCGGAATGCGCCAGCATAAGACGTGGCAAGCTTAAATTCGTAAGGACTGCCTGCACCGCCCTTAATCCAGTCCTTGGCATCGAAACGGTCGGCATCCAAACCGGCAAGGAGCTGAGCTTCGTAACGCCAGGCTCCCGCACGTCCCCACAAGCTGACTCCGGTTTCGTGCCAGGTGCAGGGCATAATGCTGTTTTCACCTTCTGGACGCAGCACGGTAAAGAACTCCGTTGGCATATGGTGCTGGTTGGTAAGTCCGATAGGCACGATAATATGTCCCATACGGAGATTGAAAGCATTGCTGAAGGATTTCTGAATCCAGAACTGTTCGAGGGCCACCTCGCCGCCGCGTTCTATCTCGCTTTCGTACTCGCCGGTTTCTTCCTCCTCTATTTCGATGGCCGATTCCGTACCGCCGTGTTCGAATTCGATTTCGCTGTTCATCGTCCAGCCATTGCCGAAATCATAGCCCACAAAGAACACCACATGGGGCAGGTCAAATTCGCCGTAACCCTGGTCGTTCTTGTATAGTTCGGCATCGGTATATCGTTTGTAGTTGTTGCTGTAAAACATGCGACTCATGGTAGCCTCGCCGTATCCGCCCAGACTAAGCCGCTGGCCGGCGTTGTCTTGAGCTTCTGTCCGGGCCGTCAAAGCCAAGACCAAACAAGCCAGAATAGTGCAGTTTTTTCTCTTCATCGTAAACTTTCTTTCAAAATGCAGCGCAAAAGTAGAGCCGTCAACGAGGGCGGGCAATACCAAGAAATGGGTATATTTTAAGGTTCAAACACAAGATAATTAGCCTCTGTTTACATTATTTTACTTGGTATAGCGACCCGATAGGCTTACTTTTGTCGTCGCCGCTTGCCCATATCCGCAGACGGTCGATTGCCCGATAACTACAATCATCCATATAATCCTATGACCAACTTTACCAAAGTCTGGCGAAACATCGTCAGCATCCTTGCCTTAGTGCTTATCACACAACCCGGCGCTATGGCTCAGTATCCTCAGGTTGACCCTGAAGCCGCACGTATTGCCAACGAACGTGCAGCCGTTTACAAGCCCGCACGCGATTCTGCCTGGGCCGAAGCCTATACCATAGTTATGAAAGAGGCTGCAGAAGGCCGGCCATACATTCCCTGGGCCTCGAAACCCTACGACCTGCGTCAGGGCAACATTCCTTCTTTTCCCGGTGCTGAAGGCGGCGGTATGTTTACCCTCGGCGGACGTGGCGGCAAAGTGCTTACCGTCACCAACCTCGACGACAGCGGTCCCGGCTCGTTCCGCTGGGCTTGCGAACAGGGTGGTGCGCGCATCGTGGTATTCAACGTTTCCGGTATCATCCGACTGAAATCTCCCATCAGCGTGAAGGCACCCTATATCACCATTGCCGGCCAGACGGCTCCCGGCGACGGTGTCTGCATTGCCGGTGCCACCTTCCAAGTTGACACACACGACGTGATTGTACGCCACATGCGCTTCCGCCGTGGCGAAACCCTGGTGACCAGCCGCGATGACTCTTTCGGCGGCAATCCGGTGGGCAATATCATGATAGACCATTGCTCATGCGAATGGGGTTTGGACGAAAACATCTCGTTCTACCGCCACATGTACCGACCCACACCTTCGGACGAACAGCAGAAACTGCCCACGGTGAACGTCACCATACAGAACACCATCTCGGCCAAGGCTCTTGATACTTGGAACCACTCTTTCGGTTCCACCATCGGTGGCGAGAATTGCAGCTTCATGCGCAACCTTTGGGCCTCGAATACCGGACGTAACCCCAGCATCGGCTGGGCCGGCGTGTTCAACTTCGTCAACAATGTGGTGTTCAACTGGGCTCACCGCACGGCCGACGGCGGCGACTATCGCTCCATGTTCAACATGATCAACAACTATTATAAACCCGGGCCTGCCACCAACCTCAACAGCAACGTGGGCCACCGTATCATCAAGCCCGAAGCCGGTCGTTCCAAGGCTAAAGACAAAATCTACGGACGTGTCTACGCCAACGGCAACATCATGGAAGGCAACGAACGCGTCACGGCCGACAACTGGGACGGTGGCGTACAGATTGACACGCTGGGCGACTGCGGCGAATACGAAGCGCTGATTCATGCCAAGACTCCTTTCGTCATGCCACATCTGAGCATCATGACTGCCCAGGATGCCTACAATTTCGTACTCGACAACGCAGGAGCCACCCTGCCCTGCCGCGATATTCTCGACCAGCGCGTCATCGAAGAGGTGCGTACGGGAGTTCCTTATTACGACAAAAAATTGGCCAAGAATGCCAATGGCGACATGTGGGGTCTGGCCAAGAAATCGCAGAACGAAGAGGGTTACTTCAAATACCGCCGTCTGCCCAAGGATTCTTATAAATTAGGTATCATCACTGACCCCCTGCAGATGGGCGGCTATCCCGAGTATCACGGCACGCCTTATGTAGACAGCGATATGGACGGTATGCCCGACGAATGGGAAATCCGCTATGGCCTTAATCCCAACGATGCCAGCGACGCCAACGGCGACTGCAGTGGCGACGGCTACACCAATATCGAGAAATACATCAACGGCATCGACCCGACAGTGTGCATCGATTGGCGCAATCTGGACAACAACTACGACACGCTGGCCAAACACGGTCCGCTGCTCGGCAAATAAGGCCCGGAATGGCCATATAAGAGCATTAGTGCTTGGTTATCTTGAGAAGATAGCCAGGCACTTTTCTTTATCCTCTTTTAGCTGAGCTTGCAGCGCTTCGGGAGAGTCGAAAGATTTTTCGGAACGAAGATAGTGCAGTAGCTCCACCCGCAACTGCTCGTGATAGATGGCCCGGTCGAAACCGAAGATATGAACTTCGACAGTGGTGGCACCATCCTGACAGAAGGTGGGACGTCGGCCGATATTCAGCATGCCTTGGTATTGCTTGCCTTGCAATATCACATTGACGGCATAGACGCCCCTGGCCGGCAGAAGTTTTTCGGGGTCGATCCGTAGATTGGCTGTGGGAAATCCCAGTTTGTGACCGTTGCCATAGCCCTTGCAAACTTCGCCTTGCAAGCTGTAGGGATAGCCCAAGGCGGCATTGGCTTCTTCCAGTTTGGCATCGAGCAAACAGCGGCGCACATACGATGAACTGAGTAACTGGCCATTGAGGAAATATGGTTCGGCACGCAACACTTCAATTCCCAGTTCCTGCCCCAGTTGCACATAGTCTTCGAAAGAAAGCTTGTTGCCATTATGGCCGAAACGATGATCGTAGCCCATCAAAAGGCAACGCACATGATAGCGGTCGCGTAGCACCTGGGCCATAAAATCGCGGGGAGACAGGGCTGCCATAGCGGAATCGAAGGGAAGGATTTCCACACGGTCGGCACCGGAATTGCGCAGAAGGGTTTTCTTTTCTTCTTCGGTAGACAACAGATTCGGACAATAATCGCTATGCAACACCTTGCGCGGATGCGGCCATAGGCTAAGCATCAAAGCGGGCATACGTTTTCTGTCGGCCAGTTGTTGCAAACTGTCAATCAAGTATTTATGTCCCAGATGCATGCCATCGTAAAAGCCCATTGTGGCAACGCAGGCTTGGAAAGGAGGTGCTTGGAAAGCATCGCTCATGATATAGGCCGTCTCCTCGGGAAAGAGGTCGGCGCAGAAATCGGAAGAGGTGGGCGGACAATAGGTTTTCCAACCTTGGGCAGCGGCTGCGGCACAATTCTTGGGGCTATCGTCTACCAACAGCGTTTCTTCGGGCAGCAATCCGGCATCGTCGGTCACGTACTTGAATATCTCGGGACTAGGCTTGGAATGATGTATTTGAAATGAATAATAGGCTTTCTCAACACATTCCTTAAAGGGGAAACCGGCCTGGTCGAACAGAGCGAAAGACTTGATGTGGATGGGGTTGGTATTGCTCAGAATGAAAATGCGGTACTTGCGCGAAAGTGCATACACCAGTTTGAGCTTCTTATAGGGGATGTTCTCCAAAAAGCGGGCCCAGGCATTTTCTATGTCAATATCCTCGCACTTGAGATGAAACTGCTCACGCACTCCCCGGCAAAAAGTGGGCAAATCGACGTCCCCATTCTCGAAAGCGCCGAAGATACCCTTGTGGCCATAAGCTGTCAAGTAATCTTCGATATTGGGAACACCCAGACGCGTGAGTTCGTCCATACAGGCCTGCTGATTAAGGTTGACAAGAACGCCCCCGAAGTCGAAAACGATGTTTTTTATGCCGCTGATGTCCATAATTTGTCCTAAGAATAAAAAAGCACTCGAGAAGACTCCGAGTGCTTGGTGGGCCCAACAGGGCTTGAACCTGTGACCCCCTGATTATGAGTCAGGTGCTACTAACCAACTGAGCTATAGGCCCGATTCACCTTCTACGGCGAAATCGCTGGCAAAAGTAGTACATTTTTCACAAAAAGCAATATCTTTACCGCAATTTTGAGAAGGCCTCCATTGGTCTTTCATGCACTATCCATCATGATTTCATCCGAAAACCATATTCCCCTAATCGGCATCAGCGGCAATTTCAATACAGACAGCGGACAGCACATGCTGGCCAAAGCTTATGTAAATGCCTTGCTGAAAGCCGGAGCTTGCCCCGTCATATTGCCGGCCTTCGCCGGTACTCAACACGATTCGGCTCTTATCGACAAGATGCTCTCAAGCCTGGACGGCATTGTCTTCAGTGGCGGCGGCGATTTTACACCTGCGCTTATCGGCGAAGAAGAGATTGAGGCCTTGGGGTCGATTAATCCTTTGCGTGATGCTTGCGAATTCCCGCTGATGCGCCGCGCTCTGGCGCTGCAACTGCCCGTTTTGGGTATCTGTCGGGGCGAACAATTGCTGAATCTGGTGAAGGGCGGCAGCATTTACCAAGATCTGCCCAGCCAGTATGTTTACGGCCAGGCAGCAGGCCTTGCTGCGCAAGGCCTGCTGCCCCACGACCAGAGCCTTCCTCAAGCTGGCAGTTTGCCACGCGAACAGAGTAGCCACACGGTCGTTTTAGCCCAAGACAGCTTGCTGGCCAGTCTCTTCGAGAACTGCGACCTTCCGCTTGCCCGCAACGACGAAGGGCAGATCATATTGAATGTCAACAGTTTCCACCATCAGGCCATCAAACAGCTTGGTCAGGGTTTGCGGGCCGTTGCCTGGAGTGCCGACGGTGTGGTGGAAGCCGTTGAATCTTGCGAATACCAGCCCTTGCTGGCCGTGCAATGGCATCCCGAATGTCTGGTGGACACGCAGACCGAAAACCAAGTGCTTTTCCAATGGCTCTGCCGCGAAGCCCTGCTCTACCGACGCACGCGCTTGGCCTTGCATCAGGCCGTCAGCATCGACCTGCACTGCGATGCGCCTATGTTTTTCGAAGGGCATTACAATCTGGCGCACGGCGGTTACATCGAGCGCGGCAAGATTGATTTCGATGCCCAAGGAGACGAAAAAATGGAAAGGGTCGACAACCGGGTGGATTTGGACAAACTGCAGGATGGCGGCATAGATGCCGTTGTGATGGCTGCCTATATCAAGCAACTGAGCCGCGACGATGCGGGGCTACAGGCTGCCACCGACAAGGCCCGCCGCTTGCTTGCCGAGGTGATACAGCGCGCCGGCGCGTACCCCGACGAGTGCGAAATTGTCAGGGACGAAGCGGGCTTGCGGGCCTGCAAGGCCCGCAAGCACCGCGCCCTGCTGCTGGGCATCGAGAACGGTTACGCACTGGGCAAGGACGCGAACCTGGTAGATGAATTCGCCCACCAAGGGGTTGTCTATATCACACTTTGCCACAATGGCCACAACGACATCTGCGACAGCGCATCACAGGCCGCGCAACCCGAGCACCACGGCATCAGCCATTTTGGCCGGGAAGTAATAGCCCGCATGAACCGCGCCGGCATCATCATCGACCTCTCGCACGCCAGCGAACTATCTTTCTACGATGCTATCAAGTATTCCAAAACGCCTATCATCTGTTCGCACTCTTCGGCCTGGGCCTTGTGTCCGCACCGACGCAACCTCAAAGACGAACAGATAAAAGCACTGGCCAAAAGCGGCGGCATGATGGGCATCTGCCTCTATGATGGTTTTCTGGCGCAAGACCGCCCGGCCAGTATCCGCGATGTCGTGGCCCATATCGACTATGTACGCCGTCTGGTAGGCATCGACTATGTGGGCATCGGCAGCGACTTTGATGGTGGTGGCGGCATCAGCGGTTGCCAGCATAGCGGCGAACTCTTCAATCTGGTACGCGAACTTCTGCGCAAGGGCTACAGCCAAGACGATCTAAACAAACTCTTGGGAGGCAATTTCCTGCGCGTTCTCAACAAAGTACAGCAATATGCAGCATCACAACAAGCATCATAAAGCCCGAGGCATCATCTTGGCAGCCATCGCCCTGATTCTGATTGTCACGGGCATCTGTGTCATATTTCTCAGTCGCAGGCCCATGCCCATACAACAAACAACAGCCACGCCCTCGCGGCAGGCACAGTCCAGTGCTTTTTCGGCCGACAGCGCCTATCGTTATATAGCTGAGCAAGTGGCGTTCGGACCGCGCACTCCCGGTTCTGAGGCACACCGCGACTGCGGCGATTATCTGACAAGAAAAATGCGGTCTTTCGGAGCCGAAGTGAGTGAACAACAGGCCGATATCCGCACCTGGGACGGCAAGACCTACCCCATGCGCAACATCATTGCCTCTTTCCAACCCGAACAGCGCCAACGCGTGCTGCTTTTCGCCCATTGGGACTGTCGTCCTTGGAGCGACACCGAACAGGAGCGCAGCCAACAGTTCAAGCCCGTACTGGGAGCCAACGACGGTGCTAGCGGCGTGGCCGTCCTGATGGAAATAGCCCGTCAATTGGGACAGTTTGCCCATCTTCCCATTGGCATCGATATTATCTTCTTCGATTTGGAAGACTATGGTGTGCCCGACTGGGAGAAGGATGTACAGGACTCTTGGTGTTTGGGTTCTCAATATTGGGCCCAGCACCCGCACAAGGCCGGCTACAGCGCCAACTACGGCATATTGCTCGATATGGTGGGTACACAGGGTGCCTGCTTTATGTGGGAATATTTCTCGAAACGCTATGCCCCGCACGTCCTCTATCAAGTGTGGAACAAAGCACAAGATTTGGGTTACGGCCGCTTCTTCGTACAAAGCGATGGCGGCATACTCACCGACGATCATCTGTATATCAATCGTTTGGCCGGGATTCCCTGTATCGACATCATCGATTTCGACAACGACCGCGGCGGGTTCTTCGAGGGTTGGCACAGTCAAAGGGACGATATGCGCCATATCGACCAGGCCACGCTACAGGCCGTGGGCGAGACCCTGCTGAGTGTTCTTTTATCGGAATGATATGCTGCTGCCCTATCTCGAGAAAGGCCGCATAGAAGCGGGTTGCGACGAAGCCGGACGAGGTTGTCTGGCCGGACCGGTGTTTGCCGCCGCCGTCATCTTGCCACAGGATTTCCGCAACGACCTGATTAACGATTCCAAACAACTCAGTGCCAAGCAACGCTATAGCCTGCGCCCCATCATCGAAAAGGAGGCGCTGGCTTGGGCCGTAGGCCAAGCCAGCGCCGAAGAGATTGACCAAATTGATATCTTAAACGCATCGTTACTGGCCATGCACCGCGCCATAGCGCAATTGGGCCTTCGTCCCGAGCACCTGCTCATCGATGGCAACCGTTTCCGTCAACCCTCGCAAATGCCCTTGCACCGGCTGGCAGAAATACAGGGAGACATCCACGGAAATTTGCCCGAAGACTACCCGGAAATTGCTGCCACCACCATCGTCAAGGGCGACGGGAAATACCTATCGCTGGCAGCAGCCTCGGTGCTGGCCAAGACCTACCGCGACGACGCTATGTTGGCGTTGCATCGGCTTTACCCCATCTACGATTGGGACAAGAACAAAGGCTACCCCACCGCCGCCCACCGCAAGGCCATCGCCCAGCACGGCAACAGCCCCTATCATCGCCTCAGCTTCAATTTGTTGGGCGACGACGGGCAATTAAGTCTGTTCTGAAAATCAAAAGTTTAAGAGAGTTGCATATCGTGCAGATGCCGGAACACGCCCTGTTGCTGCATCAGTTCATCGTGCGTGCCGCGCTCCACTATACGACCGTCGCTCATAACACAGATAAGGTCAGCCCTGCGGATGGTAGACAGCCGATGGGCAATGACAATGGTGGTACGGTTCTTCATCAACTTTTCCAAAGCCTCCTGTACCAGACGTTCCGATTCCGTGTCGAGCGCCGAAGTGGCTTCGTCCAAAATAAGGATGGGAGGGTTCTTGAGAATGGCACGCGCTATGCTGATACGCTGGCGCTGACCGCCCGACAGCTTGCCGCCTCGGTCGCCGATAAGCGTATCGTAGCCGTTTTCACTGGCCATGATAAACTCGTGGGCATTGGCAATCTTGGCCGCTTCCACCACTTGCTCCATGGTAGCGTTTTCCACGCCGAAAGCGATATTATTGAAGAATGAGTCGTTGAAGAGAATCGCCTCTTGGTTCACATATCCGATGAGCGAGCGCAAGTCCTTGACACGATAGTCGCGGATATCGGCACCGTCCACCTTAATGCAGCCTCGCTCAACATCGTAAAAACGAGGCAAAAGGTCTACCAGTGTCGATTTGCCGGAGCCCGACTGGCCCACCAGCGCAACGGTCTTGCCTTTGGGTACCACCAAGTTGATATCCTTGAGCACCAATTCGGTCTTATAGCGAAAGTCCACATGGCAGTATTCAATCTGCTGGGTAAAAGCTGTCAGAGGCTTGGGCTGCTGCGGATCCTTGATATTGTTTTCGGCATTCAGAATCTTGTCGATACGTTCCATCGATGCCAGACCCTTTTCTATGGAGTACCAAGCTTGCGAGAAAGATTTGGCCGGATTGATAATGCTGTAGAAGATAACCAGATAGTACATGAACACTTGGGCCGAGAGTCCGGTATCCGCTTTGAGGATGAGGGTTCCGCCGAACCAAAGGACGATGACAATGATAAGCGTTCCAAGAAATTCACTCATAGGATGTGCCAGCTGCTGACGGCGGAAAATGCGACCGGTGATGCGGCGCAGCGTATTGTTCTGTCTTTCGAAATTGTTGAAAATGCGCTTCTCTGCCACAAAAGCCTTCACGATTCGCAAGCCAGACAGCGTTTCTTCCACCTGCGAAAGAATCTCGCCCCACTTGTTTTGACCCTCGCGCGAAGGCTTCTTGAGCTGACGGCTGACACGTCCCATCAAAGTACCCGCTATGGGCAGCAAAACAAGTACGAATAGCGTCAACTGCCAACTTAGAAATACCATCGTCGCAAAGTATATCACTATCATTATCAAGTTCTTGAAGAGCATGTCCAAGGATTGCATCACCGAGGCCTCCACTTCGGTAACATCACCCGACATTCGCGCCATAATATCGCCTTTACGCTCATCTGAGAAGAAGGACAAAGGCAAGCTCAGAATCTTGTTGTAAATCATACTGCGCAAATCGCGCAACACCGATGTGCGGATGGCAATCATGTTGACGGAAGCCAGATACATGAAGCCCGTCTTCATCATCGTCATTACCACCAGGAAACCACCGATGACCAGCAGCGTGAAACCTCCGCCACGAGCATCGATGAGAGCGGTAAGGTAATAATAGAAATTGTCTTTCAAGGCACCGCCAAGCTGCGACATGGGCAAGGACCAGACGTTCTCGTGAAATTCGTAACTGACACCTTCGTTCAACTGGAAAAGAATCTCCAGAATGGGGATAATCAAAGCGAAGGAAAAAAGGCTGAACAAGGTCGAAAGAAGGTTGTTCAGCACGTTCAGTATAACGTAACGTTTATATGGTGGCACCAAGCGCGCCAATAGACGGATGAAGTCTTTCATTTAGGGAAATTTGTGACAAAAATAGTGTTCTCCACGGGTAGAAACAAGTCTGGCGGGAAAAAAGTAGCCCGGCTGCCTTCGGCAGCCGGGCTACACAGACTTATCGCAACAGTCTTATTTCAAGATTTCAAGCAATTCCACTTCGAAAATCAGGGTAGAACCGGGCTGAATCAATTCGCCGGCACCACGATCGCCATAAGCCAGATTAGCGGGAATTACAAGGCGGACCTTGGAGCCGACGTTCATCAGCTGCAAGCCTTCCTGCCAACCAGCGATTACCTGGTTTACGCCAAATTCGGCAGGCGTTCCACGATTGACGGAGCTATCGAAAACGGTGCCGTCAAGCAAGGTACCGGTGTAGTGAACTTTAACGCGGTCGGTAGCGGTGGGCTTGGGACCTTCGGCAGCCGTCAAAATTTCGTACTGCAGACCGGAAGCTGTGGTGACTACACAGTCTTTCTTGGCATTCTCGGCCATATAGTCGGCACCTTCCTTCAAATTCTCCTGGTTTTTCTTTTCAACGGCAGCCATCAGACAACGCTGGAAAACCTGGTATGCTTCTTCGGGCTTGATTTGCAGTTTGTCGTCTTGGTTCTTCATCGTCTTGGTCAAAGCGGACAAGAACATGTCAACATTTATGTCGGCTGGCATCGAGCCAATGTTCTGACGGAGATTGTCACCCAAACCCACACCGTAAGCATAGCTAAGTGAGTCTTCGATAGTAGCGTTGGTTTTTGACAAGCTGACACCATTCGAGCAGCAAGAAGTAAGGGTCATGGCCGAAACGACGAGGGCCATAGACAAGATTGCGCAAAGATTCTTTTTCATTGTCATAATTATTAAATTGTCGATTTTAGTCACAAATAGCTCGCAAAGGTAGCATAAAGAATGAAATTAATGCTATTTTCGTGCCGATGTTAACAAATTATTTGAGATATGTCTAAAACCATCAAAATCAATTGTCTGAATATCCATCAAAGCAGATTATTCCCCTTAGGAGTATCTTTGTCGTCCATCTGCGAAATGCTCAAAGAAGAGCGACATCTCGACATTGAACCCATAGCCGCTTTTGTCAACCACAGCCCCGAGAACCTCGACACGGAACTGTATCACCCGGCCTTGGTGGAATTTATCGACATCAGTCACCCTGAAGGCATGCGTGTCTACACCCGTAGTCTTACCTTCCTGCTGGGTGCCGCCATAGACGAACTTTGGCCCGGCGGACAGTTTCGCATCGAACATTCCGTATCGAATGGTTTTTTCTGCCGTATCAACTTGAATAAGAAGGTGGACGACAAGGACTTGCAAGCCATCAAACAGCGCGTGCGCACATTGGCGCAAGCCGACCTGCCCATCGAACAGATAGAGGAGGAAACTTCAAGTGTCATCGACATGTTCCGCCAGAAAGGCCGCGAAGATCTGGTGAAGCTTTTCGAACATTATGACCACTTGTACACGCACTATGTCCGCATGGGCGAACACATAGACCATTTCTACGGGCCACTGGCCTCATCGAGCCGTTATATCCGCAACTTCGACCTGATAGCCTATCCCGGCAGCGAAGACGGTTTTCTGCTGCGCCTACCCAAGGCCGAAGACCCCGACCAGCTGAAGGAAATGGTGCCTCAGCCCAAAATGTTCGGCATCTTCAAGGAATTCATGCAATGGAACAAACTGCTCGGACAAAGCACCGTGGGCGACATCAACGCTTGTTGCTTCAAAGGCAATGTGGCCGATATGATTAAGGTATCGGAGGCCTTGCAGGAAAAACGCGTGTCGCAAATTGTCGATAATATCCTGGCTCAACCGGTGCGCAAGCGCATCATTCTTGTTTCGGGGCCGTCGTCATCGGGCAAGACCACTTTCAGCAAGCGTCTTGCGGTGCAGTTGGCCGTTGCCGGTATCAAGCCGCTGGCCATCTCGCTCGACGACTATTTTCTGGAACGCGAGCAAACGCCCCGCGACGAAAAAGGCGAATACGATTACGAATCGCTCTATGCGCTCGATTTGGAACTGTTCAACACCCAGTTGCAAGAGTTGCTGGCCGGCAAGGAAGTTGGCCTGCCCCGTTACAATTTCAATACGGGCAAAAAAGATTATCCCGAGGACAAAAGAATAAGACTCGAAGATAACCAGGTGCTTATTTTGGAAGGTATTCACGCCTTGAATCCCGACCTCTTGCCCAAGATTCCGCAGGAAGTGCTGTACAAAATTTACGTATCGGCCCTGACATCCATCTCGCTCGACAACCACAACCGCATTGCCACCACCGACAACCGTCTGATACGCCGTTTGATACGCGATGCCAAATACCGTGGCATTCCGGCTCGCGACACACTGGCCCGTTGGAAGAGCGTGCGCCAGGGAGAAGACAAATGGATTTTCCCCTATCAGGAAAATGCCGATGTTTTCTTCAACTCGGCCATGGCTTTCGAGTTGCTGGTACTGAAACGCTATGCCGTGCCTTCGCTGCGTAACGTGCCGCAGAACTGTCCGGAATATGCCGAGGCTATACGTCTGCTGCGCTTTCTCGACTACATTGCCATCGTTCCCGACAATGAAATCCCGCCCACCTCTCTGCTGCGGGAATTTGTGGGAGGAAGTTCCTTCAATTATTGATTTTACACTACCTTTGCAAAACGCTTCTAAGAAACAAACCCTATAAACATGGCGCTGAAACAACAACAGGTACTCAAGCAGCAGCAAGGGCTGAACCAGATGCAGATACAGCAGATCAAGCTCTTG
>CAYRHC010000005.1:0-6450 GCA_964423935.1 uncultured Bacteroidales bacterium
GCGCGCTGCGGTAATCCTCTTCAAGCGCTTGCGTTAGATTAGACCAGGCGTACTTCTTCTTCTCCTGCGGGATGTTGCGGCAGAATTCCTCGCTGCGTCCATGGACGAAAAAGTCGTTCAAGGCTTCGGCGATGGCGGGGGCTTCCGGTGCTACGGCATAACCGATTTTGCCCTGCGGCACGATTTCGCCCAGGCCGCCCACATTGGTTACCAGCATGGGCTTTTCGAAATGAAAGGCCACTTGCGTCACGCCGCTTTGGGTGGCGCTGCGGTAGGGCAGGGCAACAAGGTCGCACGCGCTGAAGTAGCGGTTTACTTCCCCGTTGGAGATAAAGTGCTTGAAGAAGAGTATCCTATCTTCAAGACCGAGTGACGACACCAAATCGGTGTAGCTCTTTTCGTCTTCGTAGAACTCGCCGGCCACAACCAGCTTTATCGGCAGTTGGCGGATGCGCTCATCGGCCATAGCCTGGATAAGCAGGTCCAGCCCTTTGTAAGCGCGGATAAAGCCGAAGAAGAGTATATAGCGGTATGGTGCATCGAGCCCCAGCAACTGCAGGGCCTCTTCGCGTGGCAACAGGCTGCCGTAGTGGTCGTAGATGGGGTGTGGACGACAGTAGCGCGGTTTCCCCTTCTTTTCGAAATGGGTAATGTCATCGGCTACCGATTGCGACAAGGCCAAAAAACTGTCCATGCGACCGGTGAAATAGCCCGGCAGCAGTTTGTCCAGTATATTGGGTTCGTGGGGAATCATATTGTGGATTAGCCCAACGCGGCGGCAATTCTTGGGCAGAAAACCGGCAATACAGCCCATACAGGGAGCCATGAACGACATCCAATAGGCGAAGATAACCATATCGGGATGCAGTCGGCGGATGGCGCGTCCGGTCTTGACCCAGCTGAGGGGATTCACCGAATTGATGCTGCGGTGTATCTCCAGCCCTTCGGGTGCCGGGTCGTCACTGAATTGGGTCTTGCCTGGAAACAAGAAGCCCGGATATTGCAAAGTGAAGGTAAACATCACCACTTCTTTGCCCTCGGCCTGGAACTGTTTGGCCAGACGTTCGCTGAAGGTGGCAATGCCGCCGCGGTAAGGATGCGCGGGCCCGACAATGACTATTTTCTTCAATGCCATAGAATATGCGTTAACCGTGCAAAAGTGGCGAAAATATCGTACATTTGCAATCGATGATTGACAAAACGGCTTCTGATAATGCAGGCAAAGATTTCGGTAGTGATGTGTTGCTATAACGGTGAGGCGTTCTTGCGCGAACAGCTCGATTCCGTTTTGCGTCAGACGCAGCCGGCTTTTGAAATTATCGTTCGCGATGATGCCAGCAGCGACGGGACCTGGGCTTTGCTGCAGACCTACGCTTCTCAATATCCATGCATCATTCCTTCGCGCAATGCTACCAATTTGGGCTTCAAGCGGAACTTCGCCTTGGCCTTGGCCGATACCCGGGGCGACTACATTGCCTACTGCGATCAGGACGATATTTGGTGCGAACATCATCTTGCATATTTGCTTCAGCTTATTCAGGACAAAGACCTGGCTGTTGGCAACGCGTTGCTGGTAGATGCGCAGGGCCGTTCACTGGGCTTTAGTCTAAAGGAGGAGTTCCGTTATCGTCCGGTGGCGGAAAGCGAGATAGACAAGCTTTACCCCGTTTTTTACCGCTCGTCCCTATATCAAGGAGCCAGCATGCTCTTGACAAAACGCTTGAAACAAGCCTTGCTGCCCATCCCCGATGGTGTGGCTTTCCACGATGTATGGACGGCGGCGCTGGCTTGCTGTATGGGCGGTATCAACGATGGCGACGAGATTATTACCCTTTATCGTCAGCATGGCAACAATGTCACCAAGCATCACAGGGCTTCCCTTTGGCGCGAACTGAAAATGCGTCATCATTTTTGCTACGCGCCCGACCGCATGGCTTTGTATGAGGGGTTGATGCAAAGACTTCCCGAACGCAGTATCGAGTTGGACGCATTTCTGGCCCAATGGAAACGCTATGCCGACCTATGCCGTTGTCCTTCGGACCGCTGTAAGGCTTTCCGCTTGCGTTTCGGACAGTATAAAAAGATTTACACTACCGGAAATTATAGGTACTTTTGTCTGCGGGCATTGCACTGGCTGCTGACGCCTCCTTTCAAAAACAGCATCTAACTAGACTATGGACAACAAGAATATAGCCGTCATTTTGGCCGGTGGGGTGGGTTCGCGCCTTGGCAAGGAACGCCCCAAGCAGTTCTATTGTATGGCGGGCAAAACCATTATTGAACACACCATCGATGCCTTTGAGCACAATGCCAACATTCACGAAATAGCCGTGGTGTCGAATGTGGAATACATCGATGAGATACATCGCCTGACGGCTGCCAATGCCTGGACCAAGGTTCGCAAGGTGCTGCCCGGCGGTAAGGAACGCTATGAATCCACTTTGGCAGCCGTCAACGCTTATGCCGACTGCCCCGATTGCAACCTGTTGTTGCACGATGCCGTGCGTCCTTTGGTAAGCCAGCGTATCATCGACGATGTGGTGGAAGCACTCAAGCATTACCGGGTGGTGAATGTGGCAGTTCCCGCTACCGATACCATTATCGAGGTGGATGCCGGCGGACATATCATCACCGCCGTGCCTGAGCGTCGGAATTTGCGCCGTGGCCAGTCGCCTCAAGGATTCCGCCAGTCGGTCATCGCCGAAGCCTACCGCTATGCCCTGCAAGACCCGGCTTTTGTATCGACCGAAGACTGCGGCACTGTGGCCAAATATCTGCCCCATGAACCTATCTACGTGGTGGACGGCGAAGAACAGAATATGAAACTGACCTATCCGCGCGATATCTATGTGCTGGAGGAATTATTCAAGATAAACCGTCCCGTCAAATAAGTCAACATGGACAAAAAACAGATACCGACTTTCCTGAAAGGCTTGCTGCTGACACCTTTGCGCCCCTTGGTGGGAATTAAGCCCTCATTATGGATATTCGGCTCGGACCAAGGCCGTCGCTATTCGCAGAATGCGCGTTATCTGTTCGAGTACGTTCTCAAGAACCAGCCGCAAATCAAGGCCTGCTGGATAACCAGATCCAAGGAAGTCTATCGCGAACTTTCGTCCAAGGGCTTTCCCGTGCTGATGAACGGCTCTTGGAAGGGCATCATGGCTTGCCTGTCGGCCCAGGTTGTGGTTACCACCACTTGGTTCAACGATATCATCTACACTTACCGCAAGAAGGGCCAGTACCATCTGCACTTGATGCATGGTATGCCGCTCAAGGTGGGCTATTACGACATTCCTGCGCCCAAGAAGACGCTTTGGAAAAGCATCACTTCTAAAATCTATGAGGTCTTTGTCGGCAACTATCGGCTGGAAGACTCTGTGTTTATGCCCGTCAGCTCGGAGTTCTTCAAGCAGATTATCCTGCATTCCACCCGCAACAGCCGTGTGGAAGTGACCGGGCAGCCGCGCACCGACGACTTTCTCTCTTTCGATGCCGCTGCCTTGCGCCACAAATACGGATTTTCCGACAAGGACGTGATTGTCACCTATATGCCCACGCACCGCTCGTATGGCAGAGGGGCTCTTTCGCCCTATATCTTCAAGGACAATCCCGAGGCGATACGCTTTTTTAAGGAAAAGTGCGTGGTCCTGGTTTGGAAGCAGCACATTAACATGACTTCCAACTATCAGGGTTTCAGCTACGACACTTGCTTTCGCGATTATTCGGCCAATCCCAAGGTGGATTCGCAGGAGTTGCTCTTCATCTCCGATATCCTTATCAGCGATTATTCAAGCTGTATCTACGACTTTATGATGTTGGGCCGTCCTATCCTTTTCCACGATTACGACGACTATACCCATACCGACAATCCGATTTACATCACCAAGGAGGATATGGCCCAGGCGGGTCCCATCAGCGAGAACGAAACGCAACTCTTGGCCGATATCAAGCAGGCTTTGCAAGACCCTGAACCCTTGTACAAAAAGAACCCGCAGGTGCTGCAACGCTATCACCGTTATGTGGACAGCAACTCCTGCCAACGCGTGTATGAAGCCTTAGAGCGTTTTATAATGCTTGGCCAGAAAACGGAATAGAGCACGGCTTAAAGGTTGCGGCAGGCAGGTCTTGAGCATGCGTACGGTCTTCTTGCGGAAAAACATGCTGCGCCGTTCCCTTTCGATATGTTCGCCCCGCGAGGCGCGGATGTCGTAGAGTTCGTTCACCGAAGCAATGTGGTTCTTGAAAGTGAAGCCACCGTCCAACACGATGTCGGCGATGCAACGGTCGATGTACGCAAATCGGTGTCCTTCCAGGTACAAGCCGGATATCTGTTCGAAATCGGCCGCATAGCGATGTTCCACCACAAAAAGATGCTCGCGCAACAGGCTGGTTCTGACAAAAATGGCTTGATGGCTGATGGACATCTTCCGGGTAATGGAATTCAAGTCGGGCTCCACGATGAAAAAACCGTATTCACGTTCTTCCCGGGCTTTGCCAAAAACAACGTCGCTCTGAGGATGTTCCTCGATAAAACGGGCCACATCGGCCAAGACTTGGCTGTCGCTGAAGGCATCATCGGCATTCATCATGATGACATAGTCGCCTTTGGCAGCTAAAATTCCTTTGTTCATGCCGTCGAAGATGCCGCGGTCTTTTTCGCTCACAACATAGGCAATTCGGTCGCGGTGGCGGGCCACAATCTCCATGGTGTTGTCCGTGCTACCGCCATCGATAATCAGATATTCCACCTGCGGATAGCTTTGCTCCAGCACCGAACGAATGGTCTTCTCCAGACCTTTTCCGGCATTGAAGGTGACGGTAACGACCGATATAAGAGGCTTGTTCATGACGCTTGACGATAAATTAATAGCGGTAATGTTCGGCCTTGTACGGGCCGTCTGCCGACACACCCAGATATTCAGCCTGCTTGGGTGTCAGATGTGAAAGTTTGGCCCCCACGTGTTCCAAATGCAGCCGGGCCACTTCTTCGTCCAGATGCTTGGGCAGACGGTAAACATCAACCGCATAAGGTTTGCTCCAAAGTTCCATCTGGGCCAGTACCTGGTTGGTGAAGGAGTTGCTCATGACAAAGGACGAGTGTCCTGTGGCGCAGCCCAGATTTACCAAACGGCCGTCTGCCAGCAGTATAATGCTGTGTCCGTCGGGAAAGAAGTACTGGTCTACCTGAGGTTTGATGTTGCGGTGACGTATGCCCGGATAGGCTTTGAGCTTGTCAACTTGTATCTCGTTGTCGAAATGGCCGATGTTGCACACAATGGCGCAGTCTTTCATCTTGGCCATGTGTTCTATGCGTACAATGTCGATATTGCCCGTGGTGGTAACGTAAATATCGCCTTCCTCCAAGCTGTCCTCAATGGGCTTCACTTCATATCCTTCCATGGCGGCCTGCAAAGCGCAGATAGGATCCACTTCGTTGATGATGACCCTGGCTCCGAATCCTCTCATAGATTGGGCGCAACCCTTGCCTACATTGCCGTAGCCGCAAACCACCACCACTTTGCCGGCTATCATCACATCCGTGGCTCTTTTGATGCCGTCTGCCAACGATTCCCGGCAGCCGTACAGATTGTCGAACTTCGATTTGGTAACCGAGTCGTTCACATTGAAAGCCGGGAACAGCAGCTCGCCGCCGGACATCATCTGATAAAGCCTGTTCACGCCCGTGGTGGTCTCTTCCGATACACCCCTGATATCTTTTACCATCTCATGCCAGAACCCCGGCCTTTCAACCAGTACTTTCTTGAGCAGTTTCTTCAATTCTTTTTCGTCCTCGCCACCCGAGGGCGTGTCCAGTATACTGGCATCTTCTTCAGCCTGATAGCCCAAATGTATCATCAGCGTAGCGTCTCCGCCATCGTCTACAATAAGTTGAGGTCCTTTGCCTTCGCCAAAGTTCAAGGCTTGCAGTGTGCACCACCAGTATTCTTCCAGATTTTCTCCCTTCCATGCGAAAACATTCACGCCTGCGTCTGCTATGGCGGCGGCAGCATGGTCTTGTGTCGAAAAAATGTTGCAGCTGGCCCAGCGAATCTCTGCGCCCAACTCTTTGAGCGTCTCTATCAGCACCGCCGTCTGTATTGTCATATGCAGCGAGCCCATAATTCTAGCGCCTTTCAATGGCTTTTCTTCTCCATATTTCTTGCGCAAAGCCATCAACCCCGGCATCTCCTTTTCCGCGATTTCTATCTCTTTTCTACCGAAATCAACCAACGACATATCGGCAACCTTGTACTGAATTTTGTCAAAAGCAATCATATTCGTATTTTTTTGTATTTTCTTGTAACAACTTGAGTAATCTTCAGTCTTAGTGTGCAAAGTGTGAGTGATACTAAAGACTCTTTTTAATTTCCTCTATATATGTTTGAAGGTGTTTCTGCGTGAGCCGGGACACCTTCTCTTTTTGGTCCATATTTATTTCCTCATCAG
>CAYRHC010000005.1:6550-17818 GCA_964423935.1 uncultured Bacteroidales bacterium
TCATGTACTTCCTGTACACTCCTTCTTCGGAAATAAATCTGGCCTCAAAAAGCCCCCTTCTTCAAGGTTTTATTTCCTCATCAGTCATGTACTTCCTGTACACTCCTTCTTCGGAAATAAATCTGGCCTCAAAAAGCCCTTTTTCAAGGATATTCTAAAATGAATCCGGCCTCAAAAAGCCTATTTCTTTACCTCCGGTTTGGCCAGAACGAAGTCTAGGTGACGCTTGGCCATGTCGGTGCGGGCCACGATAACCTCTACCGTATCGCCCAAACGGTACACCTTTTTGGTGCGACGTCCCACCAGTGAGTAATTGCTTTCATCGAAAATGTAATGGTCGTCATCGAGGTCACGGATGGGAACCAGACCTTCGCGTTTGTTGTCGTTGCACTCTACGAACAGGCCGTAGTCGGTCACGCCCGAGATAGTACCCGTAAAGACCTTGCCCAGTTGCGAGGCCATGAATTCCACCTGCTTGCTCTTGATGGAGGCGCGTTCGGCTTGAGCCGCCAGCTGTTCCATGGCCGAGCAGTGTTCGCATTCCCTTTCCAAGCTGTCGCGATTGAAGCTCTTGCCATCGCTCAGATAGCGCTCCAGCAGACGATGCACCATCATATCCGGATAACGGCGTATGGGCGAGGTAAAATGCGTGTAGTATTTGAAGGCCAGGCCGTAATGCCCGATGTTGTCGGTACTGTAGATGGCTTTGGCCATGGCGCGCACGGTCAGGGTTGAGATGATGTTCGATTCGGCACTGCCCTGTATTTCGTCCAGCATGCGGTTGATGTTCTGGCTCAGTTGCTTTTGGTCGCCGTTGGTGTCGAGGTGATGTCCGAAACGCTGTACGAATTTCGACAGCTCGCCCAGTTTCTCAGTATCCGGCTGGTCGTGCACACGGTAGACAAAAGCTTTGGGGGTCGAGCCTTTACGGTTGACAAACTCTGCCACAGTACGGTTGGCCAGCAACATAAACTCTTCGATAAGCTGGTGCGATTCGTTCGATTCCCTAAAGTAGACACCGATGGGCTTGCCCTCTTCGTCCAATTTGAAGCGCACTTCGGTGCTCTCGAACTGTATGGCTCCGGACTCCATGCGTTTCTTGCGCAAAATCTGGGCCAGTGCGTGCAGGCTTAGTATTTCGTTCTTGAGCGTGTCGCTGCGGCCCTCGATAACCTCCTGAGCCTCTTCGTAAGTGAGGCGGCGGCACGATTTGATAACTGTCCGTTTGATG
Organism: uncultured Bacteroidales bacterium; assembly: GCA_964423935.1. Taxonomy (GTDB): domain Bacteria; phylum Bacteroidota; class Bacteroidia; order Bacteroidales; family UBA1402; genus UBA1757. The sequence goes on from CAYRHC010000005.1 coordinate 7,782, forward strand.
CGTGAAGCCACTACTTCGGCCTTGCTGTTCATCTCGAAAATACAGGAAAAACAGCGCTTTTCCTCGTCGGGCCGCAGCGAACAGACTTGGTTGCAGAGCACTTCGGGCAGCATGGGAATGACACGGTCTACCAAATAAACAGAGGTGGCGCGTTTCTCAGCTTCCGTATCGACGAGCGATTTGGGTTTGACGTAGAAAGTGACGTCGGCAATATGCACACCCACCTCCCAGTTGCCGTTGTTGAGCTGACGGATGGAAATGGCGTCGTCGAAGTCTTTGGCTTCGAGCGGATCGACGGTAAATGTGCAGACCTTGCGGAAATCCTCGCGGTAACTATATTCTTGAGGCTGGATATGTTCATCGAAGCCTTGGGCTTCCTTTTCGGCATCTTCGGGATAGCTTTCAGGCAATTCGAATTCGCCCATAATGTCATCGCCCAAGCACTTGCGCTCTTTGCGCAGCTGTTGTGCCAGCGTGTAACGGCCTTCGCGCTCCTTGCTCAGAAAGTGCTGCCCGTAGAGCAGGCGGAGCAACTCCTCCACCATTTCCTTGGAGGCCGCCCGGTTGATGTTCAGAGCGGCGGCCACTTGCTTGTAGTTGTAACTTCTGTGGGGATTGCGGCGGAAGAAGTCCATAATATGCTGCTTCATACCGCCTTTGGTCATACGTGCAATCTTGTTTTTCGGATATTTCATATACGCTTATTTGGGTCTTGATGATTGGAATCGTTTTGTCAGCTCTTCGAGGCTGATGCTGACGATGATGCTTTTGCCATCGGGCGTGAAGTTCTGAATGGCGGCTGCAAAAAGTTGTCGGCAAAGCTCGCATTGCTCTTCGTGGTCAAGATTCTGGCCATAGGGCAAAGCCATCGATTGTGCCATCTCCAGTGCCAGATGGTCGCTGATGCTTTGTGAAGCCTTGGGATTATCCTCCAGTCGCGCCTGCAAGAGCTCTTGCAACACGGCTTGTGCATCCTTGCCGGCCAATTCTTGCGGAACACCTGTTAGCAGATAGGCGGTACCCGATTTCTCGATACGGAAGCCCAAATCGTCCAGCATTTCCGCCATGGTGTCAATCTCGGCGCTCAGATGGGTCGGAATGTCAATCTCTTCGGCAAAAAGCAGGCTTTGCGATACCGACTGGTGATTGGAAAGCTGGCGGCAATAACGTTCGAAAAGTATGCGCACACTGGCGCGATGCTGGTCTATGAAAAGCAGCTGATCTCCCAAAGGAAGCAACAGGTAGCGCCCGAAAACCTGCGTCAGCTGCTTTTGGAACATCTCCCAGGAATCCTCGTCGTTGAAGAGTGTCTCCAGAACATCCTTGGGCTGATCTTGGGCAAAATCCTGCAGGCCGTTCAGGTTGTTGTCGAGGGCATTGTCGCGGCAAGCGCTGTCGTAGATGTCCAGTATATGGCTGTAGTCGCCCGAGGGCGCATGCGGTTTGCTGTTGAAGGGATTGTAGCTCTTGTCGTAGCTGACTTGCGGCATGGTCCAGCCTTGATCGCCTGTGCTTGGCATCTCGATGCAGGGCGCGTCGTCCTGGTCGAAATCGATGGACGGCACGGCGTTGAACTTGCCCAAACATTCGCGCACGGCGGCATTGAGAATGGGCCAGATAACCTGTTCATGCTCGAACTTCACCTCTGTTTTGGTGGGGCTGATGTTTACGTCGATGCTGTCGGTGGGTACGTCCAGAAATAGGAAGTAGGCTGGCTGCATGCCGCTGGGTATGAGCGTCTCGTAGACATCGAGTATGGCCTTGCGGAAATAGGGATGCCGGACAAAGCGCCGGTTGGCAAAAAGGAACTGCTCGCTGCTACGCTTGCCGGCCGCGGCCGGGTCACCGATAAATCCGCCGATGTGCACGAATTCCGTGTTCACTTCGATGGGATAGAGACATTTGTTGAGCCTGTTCCCGAACAAGGTGATGATGCGTTGGCGCAGGTTGCCGGGCTGTAGGTCGAAGATGCTTTCACCATTGTGCGTCAAGCTTAGACCAAGGTCGCTGTGGGCCAAAGCAATGTGAATGAACTCGCTGCGGATGGCAAGAAACTGTTTGGCATTGCTTCCCAGAAACTTGCGCCGGGCGGGAACGTTGTAGAAAAGGTTGCGCACCATAAAGCGCGTGCCGGGCGAGGGCAGTACCATGGCTTCGTTGTTCTCGATTTTGGAAGCGGCTATGCAGACTTTACAACCCAGTTCGTCTTCGGGTCGGCGGGTTTGTAACTCCACTTGGGCAATGGCGGCAATTGAAGCCAGCGCCTCGCCTCTGAAGCCTTTGGTTTGCAAATGGAAAAGGTCGTCGGCCTGCTGCAGCTTGGAGGTGGCATGGCGTTCGAAGCAGAGCAGGGCATCATCGGCGGACATGCCCTTACCGTTGTCGATAACCTGTATGAGTGTTTTGCCGGCATCCTTGATGATGACATCGATTTGCGTAGCCCCTGCATCGATGGCGTTCTCCATCAGCTCTTTCACCACCGACGAGGCCTGTTGTATCACTTCGCCGGCGGCAATCTGGTTGGCTACATAGTCGGGCAGGACACGGATTATTCCACTCATCTACGGCAGTTTTATCTGATGAAAAAATAGACGATGACCAAAACGACAATCAGCACGATGCAGACGATTGATACCGTGCGACTTATCTTGGTGACTGTTTCAATTTTGCTTCCGCCCGGCACTGCCTTACGGAAACTGCCGCGGATGTTCTTTTCGAAGTCGCGGCCTGAAGTGCTTTCCTGCATGTTGGGTTCCTGTTCCATATTCATTTCTTTTCGGATACGTTCGTAACGCTGTTGGCGCTCGTCTTTCAGCTTGTCGTAATAGATGGGCTGGTGATTGAACTGACGGGCTTTCGGCTGTTTGAGGATGGGGAATAAAAAGCTCATAATGTCAGAATTAGGGTTATTTTTTCTTGTTACGGCGGGTGGCACGCTTAAGGCCCTGGCCTTGACCTTGATTCTTGTCTTCGACAAAACGTTGGTCTTGGTCGACGCTGTGGCGGAAGACATCCTGCGGCCCGCTTGGTCGCTGGTCTACAGCCCAGGAAAAGAGCGGAATGCGTTTGTCGCCGGGACTTATCAGATGCAAGGGGAAAAATTTGCCCTTGGGCTGGGGGGCCACAAGAATCTTCTCCATCTTGCCATCCTTGTCCATAAACATCTCTATATCACCCTGTTCCACGCTTACCATACCGATAATCTCATTGTTTTCGTTATGGGGTACATAAATGGAACGGGCATTGCCCTGGATGGTGACGCGCTTCACTTTATTGTCGGAGAAGTATGCCTTGAGCTCATCGCCCGACGATTGGTTGTAGAATGAGGTGTCGGCCGCTTCCTGCGAAACTACCGAGGCGTTGCGTTCCACAAAAAGGTAGTCGGGACGCTGGTCTTTGAGGAAGAGTTGCATGTGGTTGCCTCTGACCTGCTGGTTCTCCGACCAGATGATGGGCAACCCGCTGATGTCGAGTATCGAGTCGCGCGAAGAGTAGTGCAGCGAATCGCAGACAGCCTGAAGGTCGCTGCGGTAAATCCTAACCTTATGATAGGCCATAAAGGTGTCGAATACCGAGTCTTTGCGCATCATCAAGGTGTCGGCATGCAGGTAGAGCGTGTCGTTGGGCTGAGAGAATTCCTTGAGCAGGGCCCGCCCGGTGATGTACGAGGTCTCCGTCTCTTGATGATGGAACCCGTAGTTGCCCGTTACCAGCATATATTGCGAAGAGTCCCGCAGCAACACATGACCGCGTGCGTAGCCTTGGCCGCGACTCTGGTCGTAGCTCACCGTGTCACCTGTCATATAGTAGGGGCTGCTGAGCAGGTAAGAGCCGTCGTAAAGTTCGCTCTCGCCGCTGAGCGTGTTGTACCAGCCCCTAAAGGCGTGCACCGTGGAGCTGTCGCTAACGATACGCGTATGCGAAACAATCGATGCCACGCGCGTTTCGGTATGATAGTTCAGCGTATCGCTGTAGAAGACGAAGTCGGGGTGGGTCAGCACCACATCGTCCTTGAAGAAGCACATCTTGGTGCTGGGGTTGTAGCGCCCGTAGCTCGATGCCAGGTCGTTGGTGGCATCCACGATTTTCCCACCGTGGAAATAATAGCCGATGTTGGCTACGCGGTCGTAGTCGAGGTTGTCGGTGTAAAGCCTTACGTCCTGGTCGGTCATCACCACGTTCTGGCGCAGCATGGCAATCTTCTTGTTGCCATCGTACCAAAGTGTTTTGCCATCGAGGGTCAGCGTGTCGCCTTGCACGATATGCACATGCCCGAAAGCGTAGAGCGAATTGTTTTTTTTGAAGAAATGAGCCGTGTCGCAATACATCCAAACGCTGTCGTGACGGAACTGCACATCGCCTATAAGCACCTGATATTCGGCATTGATATCTTCGTCGAAAGAGAGTGTATTGGCATGTTCAAGGTAAATCATATTTTGTGCCGGCAAGGTCATTACCGACAGCAGCGTTGTCAGGATGATGAGAAAGCGCCTCATAATCAGAGTTTAATCCATCCGGGATACTGGAACTCGCAATTGCGCCAGTTTTCGTTGATGCGCACGTAGGTTTCTTGTTGCTTCTGTCGTATCCAGTCTTCGATAATTTTGTTTTTCTTTTCTTGCAATACTATTTGCTTGAGCTGAAGGAAATCTTCCGTCACCGAGGCGGGATGAGCCTTGGTTTTGCTCTTGACACGCACGATAGCGCAGATTTCGCGGTTGCGGCCTTCACGCGTGTCTATCATGCTGAAGGGCTTGGAAATTTCACCCACATTCATTTCGTAAACCAGCTTGCCTATTTCTTGAGGCAACTGTTCCATCTGGAAATGCGAGGTATTGGTATTCGAGTTGATGAGTAGACCACCGTTGTTGCGCGTGTCCTTGTCTTGCGAGTAATATTGCACGGCTTGTTTGAACGTTATTTTCTGGTTGCGCACAGCATCGGCGATGCTATCCAGCCGAAGAAGGGCCTTGTTTCTTTCAGTGGCCGAAATCTCGGGACGCAGCAGAATGTGCCGGCAGTTGATACGGTCGCCGCGCCTTTCGATAAGCTGGATAATGTGGAAGCCGAATTGCGTTTCAACAATACGCGAAACCTTGTTGGGGTCGGTAAGGTTGAAGGCGACATTGGCAAATTCCGGTACATATTCGCCTTTGCCCTTGAAGCCCAGTTCGCCGCCATCCTTGGCAGACGGGCAGTCGGAGTAGAGTACGGCCAGGGTGGAGAAGCGTTCGCCATTGTTGACGCGTTCGGTGAATTCGCGCAGACGGGCTTTGATGCTTTCAATCTCTTCGGGGTCGTATTGTGGTTCGATGGTAATCAGTTCAATTTCCACCTGAGCGGGAATGACGGTCATGCTGTCGGGCGGGGTGTTCTTGAAATAGGCCCGCACTTCGGCCGGCGTAACGCTGACGTTTTCGAGCAGGGAAGCCTTCATCTGTTCGATGGTACGCTCCTCGCGCATATTCTCGCGTTGTTCGTCGCGAATCTTGGACATGGGCTTGCCAAAGTATTCTTCCAGTTTTTCCTTGGAACCCAGTTGGGCAATCATGTAGTTCATCTGTCTGTCAACCATCGAGATAACATCGTTGTCGGTAACGATGATACTGTCCAGCTCGGCCTGATGCAGAAAAAGCTTCTGTACGGCCAGCTGTTCGGGAATGACGCAATAGGGGTCGCCGCTGAATTTCTGGCCCTGATACAAGGCCTGCAGACGGTAGGATTCCACTTCCGATTTAAGGATGGCTTCGTCTCCCACAACCCAGACCACCTCGTCGATGATGTTGTTCTGTGCGCCGAGGCTGAGGCTGGCGAGCAAGAGAATAAACAAGTTAAGGATGCTTTTTTTCATGTCAATAATATCTGATTTGGCCTTTCTTCTCGGCCTCTGCTTTGAGTTCTTCTTCAAATTGCCGTAGAAACTCGGTCTTCTGGCTGTTGATGATGATGTTTTTGATGCGGTAATCCACCATTTCCAAAGGCTCTGGGTTACCTGCGAGCAAATAATCGTCCACCTTGAGCAGGTAACAGAAATTGTCGTCCTCCACTTCGAGGAACTGCTTGTTCTTGAGGAAGTCGCTTTGGTTTAGTTTACTGGGAATCAAGTCCATCACATCGTCGAAGCTGCGCCAGTCGTTGCGGAAATTTTCGTAGATGTCGGCGTATTGCAGGCAAAGCAAATCGAGCTGTTCGCAGGCCTCGTCATCGGTTTTGCGGTAAAGGTTCTTGATGCTCTGCACGTTGGCCGAATGCTTGGGAACCTTGATAAACAGCCCCTTGACCAAATTGCGCGAGGAAATGAAACGCTGCTTGTTGTTCTCGTAGTACTGCGCTATTTCCTGTTCGCTGACTTCGGTCTTCAGCTTTTCGAGCAACACCTGCTCCTGATACTCGTACATCATCAGCGACTGACGGTAGTCTTCCACCATCTTCTGGATTTCCTTGCTGCCCTGCAAGTTCTTGACGGCGGCTTCGTATACCAGTTGCTGCTTCAACCAACGGTCGATAAAGGATTGGGCGGCCTTCACACTGTCTTCTTTGCTCAAAAATCCCGGCAAGGCGGCCTGCAGTTCGTCCAGATAGAGCGTGTGCTCGCTGGTGGCGACAACGGCAATGCGGTCGTTGTCGAGCCGCCTGTTTTGACATTCTTGCAGCATCAGCGGTAAACTGACTAATATGGCGCAGATGAGGTACTTCATGCTATTTCTTGTCCAACTGGTCCAATACCTCGCGGTAAATGACGACAGGATATTTTTCCTTCAAAGAGGCCACCCATGCTGCTTCCAGATAATCCTGATATTTGGCGCTGGCCTGTCCGCGCACGTCATCGAGACATTTGGGCTGTTTCTGAATCTTGCCTACATAAAAATAGTAAAGATAATGGCCGTTGGGCTCCCATTTGCCCGAATTGAACACCACTTTCTCTACCATGGGATTGCATTTGCCCTTGAAGTAGACACCGCCGTCCACACGGACATTGGAGATACTGTCGTTGTTGTAGGTGCGCATCAATACCGGCTTGATGGAATCGAGCGGCAGCGACTTGGCCAGCTTCTTGGCCTCCTTGACGATGGACTGGTCGTGACAACCAACCACAACCCCCGTAAAACGAGGCTGTTCCCAACGCAGTTCCTTGCGATGCTGGCGATAGAACTTCTCCAATCCGGCACTGTCGGTTGCGGCTTTGTTCCAGACATTGCGGTTGCTTACTTCGAAAAGCAGAATGCCATCGTGATATTCCTTCATCAGATGACCGAAATCGGGATATTTGCTTTCGAGACGGCTATCCTCGTAAGCGATAAGGCTTTCGTGGAAGAAGCGTTTCCAAGCATCTTCCAAGTTGCTGTCCTTCAGCCCTTGTTCTTGAACGAAACGGGCAAAGTCGGTGGCTAGCAGCTGCTGACCGTCGAAAGTGGCAACCGGGTTGAATTTGGCCAGCAGGCGCATGGTGGCATCGTTTAGCGGACGTTCCTGAATACTGAGCAAGGTCAGTTGTAAGTTCTGTTCGTCCGGCTGGAAGTTGTAGATGGTTTTGAGCTTTTCGCTGAAGGCCAGAGCGGGCATTTCGCTGCGTTCATCACGTTTGATCATCTCGTCGATTTCCGATGACAAATCTTCGATGCTCGGGAACGGCCCCACTTCGTAACGTTTGACGATATGCCAACCATAAGACGACTGGAAGGGTCTTGAATACTCACCGTCCTTAAGCAGGGCGACAGCCTCTTCATATTCGATGGGCAGTGAACCGCCGCGCAACCAGGGATATTTGCCGTCTCTGCCGACTACATAGCGGTCGTCGTTGCGGTAGCTGTTGGCCACTTCTTCGAAAGACTTTCCAGCTTGCAACTCGCGGTACATATCGAAAATCACTTCTTTGGCTTTGGCTTTGTCCTGCTCGGACGAATTGGCGTAGGCCGTTTTGTAGATGTGTCCGGAAAGGTATTGTCCGATGGCTGTCTGACGGCTATGCATTTTGATAAGATGATAGCCGAACTCCGTGCGCACGGGCATACTCACTTCGCCCTCTTCCAGTTGCATGGCGGCCCGGGCAAAGGAATAAATGTAACGTGCGGCGATGTTGGTACCCAGATAACCGCCCTTTTCGCGGCTGTTGTCCTGAGAATACGCCTGGGCCATGGCGGCAAAGTCTTTGCCGTCTTCCATAATGGATTTACGGATATCCAGCGCCTGTTGGTACACATCCTTTTCTTGAGCGGGATCAGCCACCGGCAGTAGGATATGGCTCAGCTCCACATAAGTCTGCATCAGCTGGTAGGCTTCCTGTTGCAGGGCTTTTTCCGTAGCTTCGTCTTTCAGATACTGCGGGGTGAGCTGTGCGCGGTAGCCGGCCAATTCCTGTTTGAAAGAATCCAAAGTGTCCAGTCCCGCTTCCTTGGCCGCTGCCACTTTCAGCTTAAAAGCGACAAACATATCGATGTAATCATCGAAAGAGATGCTGTCGATACTCTGGTGTTGGCTATTCTTGGACCAAATGTAGTTGAACTCCGACAGGGTGATGTCCTCTCCGGCAATGGTCATAGCCACGGGGTCTTGCGCAAAGGCGCTGCCCAAGAGAGAGCAAAGGACGGATAACAGGAAGATTTTTTTCATTTTTTGATGCCAGACTTGGTGTAACAATTAACTCATACGTGAGTAGTTGGGAGCTTCAGCCGTAATGGTAACGTCGTGCGGATGGTTTTCGGAAACACCGGCCGAGGTGATGCGGGTGAACTTGGCATTGTGCAAAGCTTCGATGTTCTTGGCACCGCAGTAACCCATACCCGAGCGCAGACCGCCAATCATCTGGTAAACCACTTCGTAGAGCGAGCCCTTGAAAGGTACGCGGGCCACAATGCCTTCGGGTACCAGTTTCTTGGAATCCTTCTCGTCAGCTTGGAAATAACGGTCTTTCGAACCCTTCTCCATGGCTTCGATAGAACCCATGCCACGATATGTCTTGAACTTACGGCCGTTGAAGATGATGGTGTCACCGGGCGATTCCTCGACTCCGGCCAGCAGCGAACCCATCATGATGCAGCTACCGCCGGCAGCCAAAGCCTTCACGATATCGCCCGAGTAGCGGATACCACCGTCGGCGATGATAGGCACATCGGTATCTTTCAGTGCGTTGTAAACGTTGTAAATGGCCGACAATTGGGGTACGCCGATACCGGCAATGATACGGGTGGTACAGATGGAACCCGGACCGATACCCACTTTAACGCCGTCGGCACCGGCTTCAACCAAAGCCTTGGCGGCTTCACCGGTGGCAATGTTGCCCACGACCACTTCCAAATCAGGGAAGGTGCTCTTGACTTTCTTGAGCGTTTCAATGACATTGCGCGAGTGACCGTGTGCGGTGTCGATAACAACGGCATCCACGCCGGCTTCCTTCAAGGCCTTGATACGGTCCAGCGTATCGTGGGTGACACCCACACCTGCGGCAACGCGCAGACGACCGAGGCTGTCCTTGCAGGCAAAAGGCTTGTCCTTGGCCTTGGTGATATCCTTGTAGGTAACCAGACCGACCAGATGACCTTCATTGTCCACTACGGGCAACTTTTCAATCTTGTACAGTTGCAGGATATCGGCAGCGGCTTCCAGGTTGGTAGACTGCTGGGTGGTGATGAGCTTGTCGCGTTTGGTCATCACTTCGTCCACCAAACGGTCCATATTCTTCTCGAAACGCAGGTCGCGGTTGGTGACAATACCGATAAGCAACCGGTCTTTGTCCACTACGGGAATACCACCGATGCGGTATTCGGACATCAGGTTGAGGGCCTGTCTTACCGTCGAGCCGGACAATATGGTGATGGGGTCGTAAATCATGCCGTTTTCGGCGCGCTTGACCATTTGTACCTGTCTGGCCTGTTCCTCGATGCTCATGTTCTTGTGTATCACACCGATACCGCCTTCGCGGGCAATGGCGATAGCCAATTTCGATTCGGTAACGGTATCCATGGCGGCGGAAACGATAGGAATATTCAACTCGATATGTCTCGAGAAACGTGTCGTCAGATTCACGTCGCGGGGAATAA
>CAYRHC010000006.1:0-9518 GCA_964423935.1 uncultured Bacteroidales bacterium
TTCAACGCCTTGAACATCGACACCCGCTTTGTCGATGCTTTGCCCACAGCCTTTATGAAACCACTGAGCGGTAGCGGCGCCCGGGCCATGATGGTGGAAGCCATGCGTGAATTCGGTCCCGACTCCTTTGCCGGCCGCCTGTCGTGCCTCTTCCAGGGTGCTGCCGACACCACCTTCTACATCATCGCCTTGTATTTCGGTTCGGTAGGCATCAAGAAAACGCGTTATGCCGTGGGAGCCGGACTGATTGCTGATCTCGCAGGCGTAGTGGCTGCCATTTTAGTTTGTTACTTGTTTTTCGGCTAATTATGATACGCTATACCGCAGATGATATTGCCATGCCGGTCATCGACGAACCTCTGATGCTTCGTTGGCTGAAACAGGTGGCCGCCTTCCATCACCGGAAACTGGGCGATATCAACTATATTTTCTGCTCAGACAGGAGAATCCTGCAAGTAAATGTCGACTATCTGGGTCACGACTACTACACCGACATCATCACCTTCGACTACGACGAGGGACAACGCGTTTCGGGCGACCTTTTCATCAGCTTGGAAACGGTAGCTTCTAACGCCCGGATGCTGGGCATCGATTACGGAGAAGAATTACTGCGCGTGATGGTGCATGGGGTTTTGCACCTATGCGGATTCAAGGATAAAACCGATGTTGATGCTGCCAATATGCGCGTTCGCGAACAGGAAGCCCTGAACTTATTGAGAGATTTAATTAATTGATATTCAATCGAGTAAGTGATTCTAATATGAGATTCGATTACGATGTCATTGTGGTTGGCGCTGGTCATGCCGGATGCGAGGCGGCTGCGGCTGCGGCCAATATGGGCTCGCGCACGCTGCTCATCACAATGGATATGAACAAGATAGCCCAGATGAGCTGCAATCCGGCCATCGGTGGAATAGCAAAAGGGCAGATAGTCAGAGAGATAGACGCTCTCGGTGGCTATACGGGCATCGTCACCGACCAAACCGCCATCCAATTTAGAATGCTGAACCGCTCGAAAGGGCCGGCCATGTGGAGTCCGCGCTCTCAAAGCGACCGACAAAAGTTCATCTTGGCGTGGCGACACATTCTGGAAAACCTCGAAAACCTGTTTATGTGGCAGGACGTGGTAACCAACCTTCTATTCGATGGCAAGCGGCTGAAAGGAGTAAAAACCGCACTAGGTATCGAGTTCAGTGCCCAAAGCGTGGTTCTGACCAACGGCACGTTCCTGAACGGACTTATCCATGTGGGCCGTAGCCAGATTTCCGGCGGACGCGTGGCCGAGCCTGCAGCGCTTCACCTAAGCGACCAGTTGCGCGATTTCGGATTCAGCGTTGGCCGTATGAAAACCGGCACGCCCGTCCGCATCGATGCCCGCAGTGTCCATTTCGACGAGATGGAAGAACAGCAGGGCGAAAACGATTTCCATAAATTTTCCTATCTCGATTTCAACGCTCGTCCTTTGCCGCAACGCAGTTGCTGGATTTGCTACACCAACCCGGAGGTACACCGCATCCTGCGCGATGATCTGGCGGAATCTCCCCTTTACAACGGGCAAATCAAGAGTATCGGACCTCGCTACTGCCCGAGCATCGAGACCAAGATTGTCAACTTTGCCGATAAAAACCAGCACCAGCTCTTTCTGGAGCCTGAGGGCGTGGACAGCCAAGAATACTACCTTAACGGTTTTTCATCGTCACTACCCTTCCGCACGCAACTGGCCGCGCTGCAGGCCATTCCATGCTTCCGCGATGTTCATATTTACCGGCCAGGCTACGCCATCGAATACGATTATTTCGACCCGACACAACTGAAGCCCAGCCTGGAAACCAAATTGGTAGACGGACTGTTCTTTGCCGGGCAGATAAATGGCACTACCGGTTACGAAGAAGCCGCCGGACAAGGACTCATCGCAGGTATCAACGCACACCTTCACTGCCACGGTGGCCAGCCATTCGTGCTTAGCCGCAACGAAGCCTATATCGGCGTTCTTATCGACGACCTTATCAACAAAGGTGTTGACGAACCCTACCGTATGTTTACCTCACGAGCCGAATACCGTATTCTGCTGCGTCAGGACGATGCCGACGCGCGTCTTACAGAAAAGTCGTACCAGGCGGGCTTGGCCAGCAAGGAACGCTACGATTTGTGGAAAAGCAAAGAGGCAGCCATTGCCCGGCTTTACGATTTCACGCAACACTACGCCATTAAGGCCAAATACATCAACGATGCGCTGACCGGTTTTGGCACGGCTCCCTTGGAACAAGGCGTACGGCTGAGCAACTTAATTCTGCGCCCACAGCTAAACTACGATTTGTTGAAAGAACACATCCCAGCTTTGCGCGAAGAACTGGACCGCATTCCAAATCGCCGAGAAGAAATTGTTGAAGCCACCGAAATCAGAATCAAATATCAGGGTTACATCGAACGCGAACAACAGCAAGCCGATAAGATACTGCGCCTTGACAATATCCGTATTGCAGGCAAATTCAATTACGAGGACATCACATCTCTCTCGTTCGAAGCCCGGCAAAAGCTGAAGAAAATTCAGCCCGAAACCCTGGGTCAAGCCAGTCGCATTCCAGGGGTATCACCCAGCGACATTAGTGTGTTGTTGGTGCTTTTGGGAAGATAGTTTCACGTGAAACAATTTTCCAAAAGGGTGATTTTCATTTGGTTGAAAGGAATAATAGTTATCAAAAAGAGAAAACTTTGAAAAGCCGCAAAAATTAAAAGTTGTCCAAAATGGAAAACTTGAAGCGCTAATCTTCAAGCGTCAGTGGTGAGACAAGTCGAAATTGTTTCACGTGAAACATCAAGATTGAGTAAGCGTAAGCCTAAGTAGAAAGAGATGATAAAAGCGAACACGTACTTGCAAAGAATACTCGATAGGATACCCGACAATCCGGGCATCTACCAGTATTTCGACAAAGACGGTACCATCATATACATAGGTAAGGCTAAGAACCTGAAGCGACGAGTACACTCTTACTTTAACAAACAGCACGAAGATTCTCCGAAAACAAGAATACTGGTCAGTAAAATTGCCGACATCAAATATACCATCGTAGACAACGAAATGGAGGCCTTATTGCTGGAAAACAACCTCATCAAGCAATACAAACCCAGGTACAACATTCTGCTTAAAGACGACAAAAGCTACCCTAGTATCTGCATAAAAAAAGAAAGATTTCCCAGAATTTTCATGACAAGGAAAATCGTGCGCGACGGCTCCGAATACTTCGGACCCTACAGCTCTGTTCCCATGGTGCACACCATCCTCGATGTCATCAAGAAAATATATCACATTAGAACCTGCGCTCACGTCCTCGCCGAAAAAAGCATCAATAACGGCGATTACGAACTATGTCTGTATTATCATCTTAAAAAATGCAAGGCCCCCTGCATAGGACGCCAAAGCGAAGAAGAATATAATGAAAATATCAAACAGATACGAGAAATCCTCAAAGGAAATATCAAGGAAATAGAAAGCCTCCTGGTTAGAGAAATGCGCGAAGCGGCGGCGAAACTGAATTTCGAGCAAGCACAAGAATTCAAAGACAAACTGGCGCTGCTGGAAAATTTCAGAAGCAAATCACATGTTGCCAACATTCATCTGAGCAATATCGACATTTTCTCGTACGATGAAAACGAGCAGTCAGCTTTTATCAATTATCTGAACATCACCAATGGGTCCATCGTGCAAACTTATACCATCGAATACAAAAAACAGATAGAAGAGGAAAAAGAATCGATCTTGGCCAGCGGTATCTTCGAGATAAGGCAACGCATGGAAAGCAGCAACAAGCGCATACTGGTGCCATTTATACCAGCTTTTGCAGAAAATGGACTAGAATTTATCGTTCCGAAACGAGGAGATGCCAAACAACTGATGGAACTATCATTGCGCAACGTCAAACAATATAAGCTGGACTTGATGAAACAGCAGGAAAAGCTGAATCCGGAGCAAAGAAACACAAGGATTATGACCAAGATGAAAGAAGAACTACATCTGAAGGAAATGCCTTGGCATATCGAATGCTTCGATAACTCTAACATTCAGGGAACCAATCCAGTAGCTTCCTGCGTGGTTTTCAAGCAGGGAAAACCGTCCAAAAAAGACTACCGCCATTTCAAAATCAAAACGGTGGTTGGCGCTAACGACTTTGCCTCTATGGAAGAAATTTTAACCAGAAGATACAGCCGCCTGCTCAAGGAAGAAGCTGAACTTCCTCAGTTAGTGGTAGTTGACGGCGGTAAAGGTCAATTACATTCTGCCGTTACTGCCATGTCGAAAATAACGGAAAACAGCCTATTCGATGATTGGAGCAATGATGAAAAAAGAATTGGACAGGAAAAAATCAACCAAATACAACTGATGGGCATAGCAAAAAAATTGGAAGAACTCTATTTCCCTGGCGACAGCATCCCCCTTTATTTGGACAAACGTAGCGAAAGCCTAAAAATCATCCAACACTTACGCGATGAAGCGCACCGGTTTGGCATCACTTTCCACAGAGACCTGCGCAGCAAAGCTCAGATTCATTCAGAGCTGGACGACATTGAAGGGATAGGAGAAAAGACCAAAACCAAATTGCTCAAAGAATTCAAAAGTATCAATGGCATCAAACAGGCAAGCAAGGAAGCCATTACCAAGTGCATTGGTAAAAGCAAAGCGGAAATCATCTGGAATTATCTATATAAATAGCTGATTATGAGGATTTTAATTCAACGTGCAAGTTACGCAAAGCTATATATAAAAAAGGAGCTGCATGCCAGCATAGGGCAAGGATTGCTTATCTTAGTAGGTATCGAAGAAACTGATAATGAGGAAGATATCGCTTGGTTAAGTAAGAAAGCCGCTATGTTGCGTATCTTTGCAGACGAACATGGTGTCATGAATCGGTCTGTGCAAGATATTGACGGTGAAGTGCTGGTGGTAAGTCAATTTACGCTACATGCCAATGCCAGCAAAGGAAACCGCCCATCATATATCAAAGCGGCAAGACCAGAAATAAGCAAACCACTTTACGAAGCCTTCTGTCAAAACATACAGCAATATATCAACAAAGAAGTAAAAACGGGGGTATTCGGTGCGGATATGCAGATAGAATTCGTCAACGATGGGCCGGTAAGCATCTGGATAGACTCCAAACAGAAACAATACTGAGAATCGAATCGATAGAAATAATCAAAATATGACGCTGAAAGAAATACAAGAACAAGTGGATACCTGGATTAAGCAGTACGGTATACGTTATTTCAACGAACTGACCAACATGGTATTGCTGAGCGAAGAAGTGGGAGAACTGGCTAGAATTATTGCCAGAAAATACGGTGAACAGTCGTTCAAAGCAGGAGAAGAAAAAGATAATATGGCCGATGAAATGGCAGATATTCTTTGGGTGCTCGTTTGTCTGGCCAATCAGACAGGGGTGGATTTAAGCAAGGCTTTAGAAGCTAATCTTGAAAAGAAAACACAACGCGATAAAACCAGACATTTGGAAAATCCCAAGCTGAAATAGCCTTCTTTAGTGATGCCTCTCTATACAGTAATCGAGTAAAAGCAGCAAGGAAGTCTTCACATCGGAATCGGGAAATACTGATAAAAGTTCAAGAGCCTCATTTTTAAACCTTTCCATCGTTTTTTCGGCATATTCAATTCCACCCATATCCTTGGCAAAACGATAAAGTTCCAACACTTGAACGGAACTTAATGAAGCACATGAAGCCAAAAGACGCTTATATTCGTCAGCCTTAATATTATCGAGTGACAAAGCATACAGCAAGGGAAGGGTGAGTTTTCCTTCTGCAAGGTCGTTGCCTATAGGCTTTCCAAGCTCATTGTTTTCGAAATAATCGAAAATATCGTCCTTGATTTGGAAGATGATACCCAAGATTTCACCGAAGTTTTTAAGGCGTTCAACCGTAGTGGAATCAGCGTTGACACTACGCGAACCAGCAAAAGTACAAGTGGAAAAAAGAGAGGCAGTCTTTTTTCTGATAATATCGAAATAGTCCGACTCCTGAGCGGAAAAATGTTTGGAAAGCGACAACTGCTCTATTTCACCCTCAGACAAAGCGGCTCCCAAATTCCCGATGGAAACGATAATATCGAGGGGAACCGTAGAAATAATCTGCAAAACCTTGGACAGATAGAAATCACCGGAAAGAATGGCAACCTTGTTGTCCCAAAGAGCCTTTACCGATGGCTGCGAGCGACGCTCCAAGGCATCGTCAAGCACATCATCGTGAATAAGGCTGGCTGTATGCAAGAGTTCAAGGGCAACGGCCGAGGCAATGGTATCTTTGTTCACCTTACCGCAGAGGGCTCCGGAAAGCAAAACCAACAAAGGACGCAACTGCTTTCCACGCGATTTTCGCAGATGGCTGTCGATATCATTAAGAACAGATATATCCGATTTCATCGCCTGATTCAAGGCAGCGGTATACTGTTCGAAATAACCATCGACGGGTTTGCGTATTTTGCTAATCATCACGTTCTAAATGAAGCGCAAAAATACATTTTTTCTTTTTATTATGTAATTTTGAGGCTCTTAAAACAAACCGCATGGACAAAAGACTATTCTTGCTCGACGCTTATGCCTTGATATATCGCTCCTACTATGCCTTTATCAAGAATCCGAGAATCAATTCCAAAGGAGAAAATACCTCGGCTATCTTCGGATTCGTCAATACGCTGGAAGACGTTTTGCGCAAGGAAAAGCCCAGCCATCTGGCAGTTGCCTTCGATCCGGCGGGAAAAACTTTCCGGCACGAAGCCTTTGAAGCCTATAAAGCGCAACGTGAGGCCACGCCCGAAGACATCCGTTGGTCTATTCCCTACATCAAGCAAATACTGGAAGCTTACCATATTCCCATACTTGAAATAAACGGTTTCGAGGCCGACGATGTTATTGGTTCTATGTCGAAAATCGCTGTCAATAAAGGGTTTGACGTGTATATGATGACTCCCGACAAAGACTACGGACAGTTGGTAAACGAGCATTGCTTCATCTATAAACCACGCTACGGCAGTTCTGATTTCGATATTTTGGGGCCTAAGGAAGTTTGCGAAAAATACAGTCTCAAGCATCCCGAACAGATTATCGACTACCTGGCCTTGATGGGCGATGCCAGCGATAATATTCCAGGTTGTCCTGGCGTTGGCAAAGTTCGCGCCCAGCAATTATTGCAAGATTTCGACAATGTGGAAAACTTGCTCGATCATACCGACAAGCTCAAAGGAAGTCTGAGAAATAATATCGAAAACAATAAGGACAAGATTGTTTTCTCCAAGTTTCTAGCCACCATCAAAACCGACATCGACCTTCCTTTCGATGAGGAAAATTTCAGAATTCACGCTAAGGATGAATCTACATTGATGCCCGTTTACGAAAGGTTGGAATTCAGGTCATGGTTAAGAAAGTTTTCCAACAACGAAACAAATAACGAAACTGTCATTCCTCAGCCAACAATCAGCGACACTGCTTTGTTGAATCCGAAAAACAAATCGACAAAAATAGAACTGAACAATCCAAACATTATTTTTAAAAACGATAGCCAGCCTCAGGAAGAAGAGCTGCAACTTGACCTTTTTTCGGCTGTCGACAATGAAATTAATGCGGACAAGTGTTCGGAAAATCAGCCATATGAAAATCTCAGCGAGGTAAAACCCATCGTTACCGATTATCAAAGGCTTGACAACAAAGCTGTTATCGATGTTTTTTTGAGCAAAACTTTTGACAGAAAAAAATTTGCTTTCAGCTTGATTTGCGACAACGCTGATGCCATGAATTGTCAATTAAGCGGTGTGGCCATCAGTTTGTCCGAAAAAGAGCATTACTTTCTCCCCTACCCTTGCCCGGAAGAAAATTTTCGTCAAGTGGCCCAAGTTTTCGAAAAGGAAGATATCATCAAAATAGGCAACCAGCTGAAATTTTCCATTATTGTTTTAAGACGCCATGACATTCAAGTAAAAGGCGGCTTGTTCGACAATTCGGTAGCACATTACTTGCTGCAACCCGAAATGAATCATCAGCAGGAATACTTGGCCGAAATTTATCTTCATTACCATTTTTCAAAAAAGGAAGCTTCAGCCGCTCAAACGGGTAGCTTATTCGACTTTGAAGTACAAGATAAAGAAAAGGTCATAGAAAATGCTATTGAAAAGTCGGCTGTCGACACCCTGCTCTACCCTATCCTTCAAAAGAATATTGGTAAAGAAAATTTGGATTACCTGTGTTATCAGGTAGAAATGCCACTCATTTACGTGCTGGCCGATATGGAATACACGGGTGTTTCCATCGATACGCAGGCCTTGAAAGTTTTTGCCGACAATCTGAATGCCAAACTAACTGAACTGGAACAGCAGATTTACAACCTGGCCGACGAGGTTTTCAACATCAATTCGCCCAAGAAGGTTGGTGAAATACTGTTTGATAAAATAGGTATAGAAGCTAAGGTTAAGAAAACCAAGACCAATAAACAGTATTCCACTTCGGAAGAACTCTTGCAAAGTATCAAGGACAAGCATCCCATCGTGCCGCTCCTACTCGATTATCGAGGCATCAAAAAGTTGTTGAGTACCTACGTGGAGAGTTTTCCCAACCTTATCAACAAACGTACCGGCAAGATTCATACCTCTTTCAACCAGACAGTTACCGCTACGGGAAGGCTCAGCTCGAGCAATCCTAATTTGCAAAACATTCCGGTGCGCGACGAAATGGGTAAGGAAATGCGCCGAGTTTTCAGCGTAAAGGAAGGTTACTATTTTTTGTCGGCCGACTATTCACAAGTGGAACTCAGAATTATGGCCCATTTGTCGAAAGACGAGAATATGATTGAGGCTTTCCATAGCGGAAAAGATATTCATCAAGCTACGGCTGCCCGTATTTTCAATCTTTCCTTGGACGAAGTTACTCCAGATATGCGACGCAAGGCTAAAACGGCCAATTTCGGCATTATCTACGGCATATCGTCTTTTGGTTTGGCCGAAAGGATGAACGTCAGCCGTAAGGAAGCCAAAAGCATCATCGATGAGTACTTTGTCAAATACGCTGCCATCAAATCTTTTATGGACGAGGCGATAGAAAAAGCCCGCGAAAAGCAGTATGTGGAAACGCTGTTTCACCGCAAAAGATATCTTCCGGACATCGTTTCGCGCAACGCCGTGGTGAGAGCCTACGCCGAACGCAACGCCATCAATGCGCCTATTCAAGGCACTGCCGCCGACATCATTAAAATTGCTATGGTTAACATTTTCAAGGCCTTAGAACAAGAACAGCTGCAAACTAAGATGATTATCCAAGTGCACGATGAACTTGACTTCGTGGTTCCCAGTCAGGAACTGGAAAAGGTAAAAACACTGGTGCAACGTGAAATGGAAAATGCCATAGCCTTGTCGGTACCGCTCAAGGCGGATATCGGTTATGGAAGCAACTGGCTGGAAGCGCACTAAAAGAATGTTTTGAATATTATACAATTGAATATGAACACTTTACTGAGTATTTTGATGG
>CAYRHC010000006.1:9528-17663 GCA_964423935.1 uncultured Bacteroidales bacterium
TTTCATCTTATATTTATCAAGTGATGGACCTCTGGCCCAACGGCCCTGAAGAGAGTAACGGCATCGTACAAGATGAACTGGTAAGCGACAAGGGCCGCATTTCGAATGTCAGCGTACCGCAGATAAGCGTCATGCTTCCTTCGGAAGAAAAGAACACCCGCGCAGCTGTTGTCATTTGTCCTGGTGGCGGCTACTACCACCAGACAGCCATCAAGGAAGGATTCAAATTTGCCGAATGGTTCTGCGACAACGGAATAGCCGCCATCGTGTTGAAATACCGCCTGCCCAACGAACACTGCGACATTCCTGTTAAAGATGCTTTCCAAGCCATCAAAACTGTCAGAGAAAATGCTGATAAATGGCATATTGATGCAGATAAGATAGGCATAGCAGGGTTTTCTGCCGGAGGCCATCTTGCCTCTACAGCCGGCACCCATTTCGTTTATCTGGACAGTATACAGTCCAAGCTGTGCCGTCCCGATTTTATGTTGCTCTTCTACCCTGTCATTTCCATGCAGGATGGTGTCACGCATCAAGGTTCGCGCAATCTTTTGCTGGGTAAACAGCCCAAACAGGAACTCGTTGAGAAGTATTCCAACCATTTGCAAGTGTCTGCGCAATGTCCGCCCTGCCTGCTGCTTTTGTGCGACGACGATAAAGCCGTTATCCCGGAAAATTCCATACTTTTCTATCATGCACTGAAAGAAAACAAGGTGCCTGCTTCCATGTATATTTTTCCGGAAGGCGGTCATGGTTTCGGTTTCAAGCAAGATTTCCGTTATCACGAAACGATGAAAAAATTGGTGCTCGACTGGCTAGGTGAACGGCAATTCACCAAATAAGCAAGTTGTCAACAGTCCATATTCATTTTCAAAATTCAAAATATAAATATTCAATGATGATAATAGGCTGTTGATAGTGTTGATAAAACAAAGAAAGTCATTGAAAATTAGGCAGTAATATTTTTGTAACACGGTTAATAACTTGTTTAGAGCGGTTGATAAGTTTTTAATAAATAAAGAGATTAAAAATTGAATTTTCCGGAAAAACGATTATCTGGAAATGAAAATGAATAATGAAAATGTATTTTTGAAAAACTTATCAACATTTTTTGCCGAGTTATTGACATTTAGAAAGAAAAAAGGTGGCTACAGACAACGATTCTCCATTGATAAAACAGTATTTCGACGTAAAGGCCAAATATCCGCAAACACTGTTACTTTTTCGGGTAGGCGACTTCTATGAAATATTCGGCAAGGATGCCTTGACAGCAGTTGAAGTGCTGAACTTGGCGCTTACACATAAATCGAACGGGGCGGCCGGTCAAATAGAAATGGCCGGTTTTCCGTATCATGCCTTGGATTCATTTTTGCCCAAATTGGTAAGGGCAGGTTTTCGCGTGGCCATCTGCGACCAGCTGGAAGATCCTAGCAAGACCAAGAAACTGGTTAAAAGAGGTGTTACAGAACTGGTTACGCCAGGTGTTTCTACCAACGAAGCTGTGCTGAATGTAGGAGAAAACAATTTTCTGGCAGCATTGCACATAGAAAAGCAAGCAGCAGGTGTGGCCTTTTTGGATATTTCCACCGGTGAGTTTCTGACTGCCCAAGGCAGTTTTGAATACATAGACAAGTTGCTCAGTTCCTTTATGCCCAAAGAAATCATCTATGAACGGTCTAAAAGAGCCTTGTTCAACGAGAATTTTCATTGTCAGGCGGCGCGTTTCGAAATGGAGGATTGGGTTTACACAATGGATGCCGCACAGGAACGATTGCTTAAATTTTACCAGACAGCGTCCTTAAAAGGCTTTGGTATCCAGCATCTCGATTTGGCTATCATAGCCAGTGCTTCAGTATTTTACTATATGGATATGACTGAGCATCATCAACTTAGCCATATTCAAAATATAGCCCGAATAGACGAAGATAAGTTTGTCCGCTTAGACCGCTATACCATCCGCAGTTTGGAACTCTGTCAAAGTATCAACGAAGGGGGAAAGAGCTTGCTGGACGTGCTGGACAAGACTGCTACGGCTATGGGAAAACGTCTGTTGCGGCGTTGGGTAATGTTTCCTTTGAAAGAGCTTAAGGAAATAAACCGTCGTCAGAATGTGGTGGAGTATTTCTTCAAAGACCCGGAAACCAAAGATTTTCTCGACAAGAACCTGACGCAGATAGGCGATTTGGAACGTATGGTTTCCAAGATTTCCGTCGGCAGAATTTCACCCCGAGATGTGGTTTATCTTAAGCAGTCGCTCAAATATATCAAGCTGATAAAGAATTATTTGCAAGAAAATGCCACTTGTCCTGAATTGCTGGACATGATGGAAAAAGTGGATACTTGCGATGAGATGTACAGCCGCATTGAAAGAGAGATAGTGGACAATCCGCCCATAGCTGTAAACAGGGGAGAAGTGATACGTTCCGGTATAGATGCGCAGCTGGACGAGCTTCGTCAGTTTTCAACTTCAGGCAAGGAATATCTGCAGAAAATACAGGAAAGCGAAATTCAAGCCACAGGCATTTCAAGCCTGAAAATAGCCTACAATAATATTTTCGGCTATTACATCGAAGTACGCAACACCTACAAGGATAAGGTGCCGGAAAACTGGATACGCAAGCAGACCTTGGTGTCGGCCGAGCGCTATGTAACGCCTGAACTTAAGGAATACGAAGAGAAGATTGTGGGTGCTGAAGACCGTATCGCGCAGATAGAAAGTGAGATTTTCTCGCGACTGGTCAACGATTTGGTAAGTTATCATCGTGTATTGCAATACGATGCGCAAGTGGTGGCCCAAACAGATTGCCTGCTTTCTTTTGCCAAAGTGGCGCAGCAATATCGCTATTGCCGTCCGGTGATGAACGACGGCGATGCCATAGACATCGTTGCCGGCCGTCACCCGGTGATTGAGCAGCAGCTTGCCAGCCAGAGCGACTACATTGCCAACGATGTGTATCTCGACAACCGTGAGCAACAAATTTTGATGATTACAGGTCCGAATATGGCCGGTAAATCGGCTTTTATCCGGCAAACGGCCCTGATTGTGTTGATGGCGCAAGTGGGTTGTTTTGTGCCGGCCGAGTCGGCAAGCATAGGCCTGGTAGACAGAATATTTACCCGAGTGGGGGCATCGGACAACATTTCGCTGGGCGAATCTACTTTTATGGTAGAAATGACTGAGGCCGCCGATATCATCAACAACATCTCCGACAAGAGCCTTGTTCTATTCGACGAATTGGGCCGAGGCACCAGCACTTACGATGGCATTTCCATCGCTTGGGCCATTGTAGAACACTTGCACGAGCACCCGAAAAGTCGTGCCAAAACCTTGTTTGCCACGCATTATCACGAACTCAACGAAATGGAAAAATCCTTCCCGAGGGTACGCAACTACCATATATCCGTGATGGAAAAAGATAACAAGGTGCTGTTCCTGAGGAAGTTGGTGCGCGGAGGCAGCGAACACAGTTTCGGTATTCACGTGGCAAAAATGGCGGGTATGCCGCAGAGCATCGTCAAGCGGGCCAATGAGATTCTGGAACAGTTCGAAAGTGACCAGAAAGTTAAGGCGGACAAAGGTGAGGTGCACACCAAGCCTGTGAAAGATCTTGCGCAGACTCGCGAAGGGTATCAGCTGAGTTTCTTTCAGTTGGAAGATCCGGTGCTTTCACAAATCAGGGACGAGTTCATCAATTTGGATGTGGACAACCTGACACCCATCCAGGCCTTGAATAAACTCAACGACCTCAAAAAAATAATTCGGGGTAAGAGCCAGTAGGGAAGCGCTTTTACGGCTCGTTAAACGTTAAAGCGGAAGTGCATGATGTCACCGTCTTGCACGATGTAGTCCTTGCCTTCGACACTCATCTTGCCGGCTTCTTTGACAGCCTGCTCGGAACCATAGCTGATGTAGTCGTCGTACTTGATGACTTCGGCGCGAATGAAGCCTTTTTCGAAGTCGCTGTGGATGACACCGGCGCAAACGGGAGCCTTGCTGCCGCTGCGGAAAGTCCAGGCTTTCACTTCCATAGGACCTGCGGTGAGGAAGGTGCTGAGATTCAACAATTTGTAGGCTGCTTTAATGATGCGGTTCACACCAGATTCGCTTAGGCCGAGTTCGGAAAGAAACATGTCGCGCTCTTCGGCCGATTCGAATTCGGCAATCTCGGACTCAATTTTGGCAGCCACTATCATTACTTCGGCGTTTTCTCCCTTGACGGCTTCGCGCAGGGCGTCGACGTAGCGGTTGCCTTTGACGGCCGAAGCTTCGTCCACATTGCAGACATACATCACCGGCTTGTTGGTGAGCAGGAAGAGCTCGTGGGCAATCTTCTCCTCGTCTTTGTTGTTGGGCGTAACGGTGCGGGCCGATTTTCCTTGCATCAAGGCATCCTTGTAACGGAGCAGCAGTTCGTAAGCCACCTTGGCCTGCTTGTCGCCGCCCGTTTGGGCTTGTTTCTGAACCTTGCCGATGCGGGCGTCGATGCTTTCCAGGTCTTTAATCTGCAGTTCGTAGTCGATGATTTCCTTGTCGCGCACGGGGTCGACGCTACCGTCCACATGCGTGACATTCTCATCGTCGAAACAGCGCAGCACATGGATAATGGCATCGCATTCGCGGATATTGCCCAAGAACTTGTTGCCCAGGCCTTCTCCCTGACTAGCACCTTTAACCAAACCGGCGATATCGACAATTTCTACTGTGGCGGGTACGATTCTGCCAGGATTCACCAGCTTGGCCAGTTGCGTCAAACGGTCGTCCGGCACATTGATGACACCCACGTTGGGTTCGATGGTGCAGAAGGGGAAGTTGGCAGCTTGCGCCTTGGTGCTTGAAAGACAGTTGAAAAGCGTGGATTTGCCGACATTAGGCAAACCGATAATCCCGCATTGAAGAGCCATGATGATTGTCGTTTTCGAAATGGATGACAAAGGTAATACAAATCTTTTTTGGCAAAAACCTCCGGTCAACAAAATAAATAATCTACCTTTGCCCGTTAATGCTAATATGACTATGGAAATCAAAAGAATTTTCGATCTTCTGGACTGGATGTGTGAACAATATCCCAAAGAAGATGCCTTAGCCGAAAAACGTAACGGTGCATGGATTAAAATCAGCACGCAAGAATATCGCGAAAAAGCACACCTTCTGGCCTATGGCCTTTACGAACTTGGTGTAAGGAAAGGCGACAGAATCATCACCATCACCAACAACCGTCCCGAATGGAACTACATGGATATGGCCCTGGCCATGCTGGGTGCCGTCCACGTGCCTGTATATCCCACCTTGAACACCGATGCCAATGTGCATATCTTCAGACATTGTGAACCATCTTACCTGTTCGTTTCCAATGCCTTGCAGTACAAGCGCGTGCAACCGGCCCTCAAGCAGTTGGACAATCCGCCCGTGTTGTATTCTTTCGATTCGATATCGGGGGTGAACTTTTTTGGCGATATCATCAAGTTGGGACAAGAGAACAAAGAGAAAAATCAGGCCATCGTGGAGGAAATCAAAAGCGGCATCAAGGCCGATGACCTCTGCTCTATGGTGTACACTTCCGGTACCACGGGCGATTCCAAGGGCGTGATGCTTTCGCACCGCAACCTGACATCGAACTTCCTAGCGCATTCCAAGCACATGCCGCTGAACCACGAAAACAAGATGTTGAGCTTCTTACCTCTGTGCCACATCTACGAGCGTTCGATGAACTATCATTACCAGTACAAAGGTATCAGCATTTATTATGCCGAAAACATAGGAACCATCGCCGACAACATGAAGGAAATCCATGCCGATGGTTTCTGTACGGTGCCGCGTGTGCTGGAAACCATCGCGAGCAAGGTCTTCGCTGCCGGCAAGAAACTGCCGTTCTTCTCGCGTCAGGTTTATCAGCGGGCCATTAACCACGGCTATCGTTGGGATTATTCCGGCAAGTCCATCTGGTACAATATCTGGCAGAAATTCTACGATAAGGCCGTGTATTCGAAATGGCGCGACAGCCTGGGTGGCAAGCATCTGACCATCATCAGCGGCGGTTCGGCCCTGCAGCAGAGCTACATTCGTCTGTTTTCGGCAGCCGGTATCTGCGTGTATGAAGGCTATGGCATGACGGAATCGTCGCCGGTAATTGCCGTGAACAATCCTGTTACTCGACAGTGCAAAATCGGGACAGTGGGCGTGGTGCTTAGCGGAACGGAAGCCAAGATTTCTGATGAAGGTGAAATTCTGACCCGCGGTCCGCACGTCATGCTGGGCTATTACAAGGATCCCGAGTATACCAAGCAGGTTATCGATGCCGACGGATGGTTGCATACGGGCGATATCGGCGAATTTGTCGATGGTATATACTTGAAGATAACAGACCGCAAGAAAGAAATCTTTAAGCTTTCGGCCGGTAAATATGTGGCTCCGCAGCCCATCGAAAACAAGCTCAAAGAGTCGGATTTCATCGAACAGGCTATGGTGATAGGTGAGAACGAGAAGTTTGCGTCGGCCATTATCGTGCCCAATTTTGCCGAACTCAAGTCGTGGTCGAACCGCAACCGTGTGCACTATCGCGACGAGGCGACCCTGGTGGACGAAGACCTGGTGTACAAGCTCTACGGCAAGATTATCGATGAACTGAACCGTGAACTTTCGCCCCATGAACAGATAAAGCGTTTCCGTCTGGTGGCCGACGAGTGGACCCAGCAGAACGGTTTTCTGTCGCCTACCTTGAAGCTGCGTCGTGCGCCTTTGCTCAAGAAATACCAAAGCCAAATCGAGGAAATCTACAACAAGGTGGAAACAACGCAGACCCGAGGCATGGTGTTCACCCAGTTTATTGAGGAACACAAGATTGCGTCGCTCGAAGGCAAGATGTTGCGTTTGGAAAGCAAGCGCAAAATGCTCGATTTGCGCAAGCAGGAGCGGCTACTGCGACTGGCCGACCGTTATCAGGCCCGCATCGACAAGGCGGAAATGCGTCTGGCTTCGGCCAAAACGCCCGCGCAGAAGCAAAAGTTGGAAACCAAGAAGGAAAGGTTGGAAATGCGCAGTCAAATACGCGAGAAGAGAATCCAAATGCGTTTCGCCCGCCGTTTCCTGCGGCTGGATTTCCGAAAAGCCAAATTCCAGCTTAAGATAGCTTTCCACGAAAGAAGAATCGCTAAAAAGAAATAATCGATAATGAAAAAAACGAATCAAATCAGTTTGGCCATTTGCCTTACGTCGTATGCATTAGCCGCTCTTTATTGGCTGTTAACGCAGGTTTTGAAAGTGAATATACTCGGCATGCAGGGGTTCTGCACCCTCTATATGGTCGTGCCTTTTGTTCTTGTTCTGATCATGATGAAAAAGCAAGAAGGTCGCGTTTCGGCTGCGTCTATGGGTTTTTCCTTCCGTTTAAACTGGACCTGGCTTGTGGCCTGGTTGTTGCCTGTCCTTTTGGTGATGTTGGCCGTTTGGTGCAGCAAGAATATCTTTCATCTGGCTGTTTTCTCTTCGATGGAAGATGCCAGCCTGGAAATGGTAAAGGACAATCCCGACCTTTTAGCTAAAACGCAGGCCGGCATCGACAAATTGCCCATGCCAATGCTCGGCATGACGGCTTTGGCAGGTCTTTTGGCCGGTATTACCATCAATGCGGTTTTCGCCTTCTTCGAGGAATCGGCCTGGCGCGGCTACCTGTTCAAACAATTTAAGGGTCAGTCGTTTTGGAAAGCCACGTTGTATATCGGCTTGATTTGGGGTATCTGGCACGCTCCCGTCATTCTAATGGGACACAACTATCCTGCTCATCCTTTGGCAGGTGTCTTTATGATGATACTCTTCTGTCTGGCGGTGACACCGATTGCCAACTATCTTCGTATCAAGTGCCGCTCTGCGGTGGCAGTGGCCATTTTCCACGGAACAGTCAATGCGCTGGCCGGCATAGGCGTGATTATGGCACCGTCCGCCAACGACTTGCTACGCGGCCTTCCCGGATTGGCCGGCATCATGGTTGTCGTCGTAGTGGATATACTGCTAGTTCTTTACGATACTTTCTTGTCGAAAGACAAAGCCATGGGGATCATCAGTGTTGAAGCGCTCGATGCGGACGCGTCGACAATAGACTGAGAAAGCTGTAAAAACGATGAAAATCAGAATAGTAAAC
>CAYRHC010000007.1:0-17075 GCA_964423935.1 uncultured Bacteroidales bacterium
TGTCAGTTTCGCGCTCAGCGGACTTTGCGCCGTGTTGCCCTGGGTGTCGCAGCTGAGCGGCGGTACGCGCACCATCATCTTGACGCTGCTGATTTCGGCTGTTGCAGCCCTGTTGAAACCCATCGATGATAAAGAAGAAGAGGAGGAAGCGCAATGAGAGGCAATATGGTGATATACTTGCTGATAACCATTCTTGTTACCAACCTGCTGCGCGTTTTGCCCACGCTGCTGATTCGTGGGCGGATACAATCACGCTTCTTGCGCAGTTTTCTCTATTATGTGCCTTACGTCACCTTGGCAGTTATGACCTTCCCGGCTATCGTGGAAGCTACGCAATCGCCCTTGGCCGGCTTGTTGGCTTTAGTGGCGGGGCTGGTAGCCGCTTTCCTGAATCTTGGACTCTTCCCGGTTTCGGCCATCTGCTGCGTTGTGGTCTTTGTGGCCGAACTTTTGCTGAAATAACTTAACGCAACTTGTTGTAGACTTCTGCCAAAGAGTTTTCGTCGCCCACATTGCCCGGAAAGATAACATAGGGCAGATGGGCGAAACGAGCGTCTTCGCCGGTGCGGATGCAGGGTACGCCAGCCAGTATCTGGCCCATGACGCGTGCTTGTTTGACGCCCAGACCCTTGGTGAGAATATCGTGCGAGGTGATGCCTCCTTTGGCCACCAGCCAGGCGGGTCGATAGGGCAGCTCTTCGACGATGCTGACCAAAAAGGCTGATATCCGTTGCCCCAAAGCTTGACGCTCATCGGCATTGTCCAGACGTAATTCCTGACGCGAGGTGTAAACCACCGGAGTCAGTCCTTGGGCATCGGCGCGGGCAAGGGCGCTGAGCAGCCGCAGACGCAAGGTTTCGCTCCCGTGCAGGATGTCGTTTACGTCCAACTCAAAAGGCTCCGTGTCGGGCTGTTGCAGCAGTTGCACCAGCTGGGCGGTGCTTTTCTTCACGTGTGAACCCACAATGAACAATCCCTGATGCTCCTCGCGCTGTTCGGAGCCGCAGAAAGTGTTCTTGTCGAGCAGCGGCTGGTTGTCTATGCCGCTTAGGGCCTTGGGAAGCGAAGAGGAAGTGCGCAGCACCACCGTCGAAGCGTGCGTTGTCATCCACTGCAAAAGACAGCGGGCGAAGTTGTCCAAATCGGCATAAGTGTCGGCATCTACGCTGATAAAGGCCGATTCTATTCCTGTCAGCCTGTCGATGGCGGCTTGCAGGTCCTTTAGATTGTTGTTCTTGGCAAAGCGCTCATAGCCAAAGGCTTGCGTTCCTAATTTCTCGGCAATATAGTCTTTGATATTGGCGTGATGATAGGCAAAGACATTGTCGCGGGCGAATTCCGTTTCATTTACCGGAATCAGCTTATCGCCGTCCTTGAGGTAATGTACGCCTTCAATGCTGAGACGGCCCACTTCGATAAAGGCGGGTGCGAAGAAGGTGAGTGGCAGTGTGTCGATGTGAAATTCCTGCAGCACTTGGTGCATGATATCGGTCTCCAGGGGAAAATGCCCGCGCAGGGTGGAGTCGCTGCGGCTGACGAAAAGCAGTCGGAAATGGTACGAGCGGCTCACTTCGAGGATGGCCGTCATGGCTTGGCGCGTGGTCTCGGCAGCCTGGGCAGCTGTCATGGCGCGGGTATTGGTCAGTACATAAAAGAATCCGGCTTCGTCGCGGAAGGCACGGTGCAGACTCTCCTCCGACCATTCTGTGAGTAAAAGGCAGCCGTGAACGGTCTGTATGCCCGTGGGATCATCGTCCAAGGCTATCAGTTTGATGCGCGATGCGCGGAGTAATTCCTTGATGTTCATGGACTTATTTTCTGACACCCAGCATGGCTTTGGCTTCCTCTACGTTGGCCACTTCAAAATTGTTGCGGTGCAGCAGCTCTACCAGACGTCCCACCAGTTCGGCATTGGTGGCGGCATTCTTGCCGGGAGCGTAGTAGAAACTGTCTTCAAAACCGACGCGGATGGCGTTGGCACCCATCTTGACGGCCGTGATAAGGAAATTCAGGTCGGGCATGCTGTCGTGGTTCAAGCCCCAAGTGGAGCCTTCTTCGCTAAGCGCAAGCAGGCATTCCAGCACTTTGGTATTGGCGCTCAAGTTGCTCGATGCACCCGGTCCCAAACAGAAATTGTAATGCATGGGACGGCGCAGTACGCCTTCATCGGCCAGCCTGGTACAAGTCTCCACATGACTCAGGTCGAAGAGTTCCATTTCCGGCACAGCCTGGGCTTTGTCGATGCGCTCGGCCCAATAGCGGATTTCAGGCAGGGTGTTCACGTATACCGTTTCGGCGAAGTTCACCGAACCCATATTCAGCGATGCCACTTGCACCGAAGGCACATTCAGACAAACGCAGCGTTCTTCCAGACTCAGCGATGAGAGGCCGCCCGTAGAACTTTGTATGATGATGTCGCTTTCGCGGCGTATCATGTCGCAGGTCTGCTGGAATACCGTCAAATCGAAGGTCGGGTTGCCTTGCAGGTCGCGGGTGTGCAGGTGTACTTGGCTGGCACCGGCCTTGGCGCAGGCCAAAACGTCGCGGGTGATGTCTTCGGGGCTCAGCGGGTTATGAGAACCGGCGGGCACTGTCTTTCCGACGTGGCAGACGGGAGCCACGGTGACGAGAACTTTATTTTTCAGATTCATTGTCGCTTGGATTTAAGTTGATTATGGCTTGTCTCGCAGCTTGGAAATCGCTTGGTAAATTCTTGATATCTCACTTGGGACAAAGCTCTGCAAACTTAGAAAAAATATTGTAATTTTGCGGCTCGATTGAAAAAAACACGCATATCGGTATTATCGGCATGAAATACATTGAAATTCAGGGCGCAAGGGTTAATAACCTGAAGGGAGTTTCGGTGAAAATTCCGCTCAATTCCTTCACGGTTATCACCGGCTTGTCGGGTAGCGGCAAGTCTTCCCTGGCTTTCGATACGCTGTATGCCGAGGGCCAACGCCGTTATGTGGAAAGCCTCTCGGCCTATGCGCGGCAGTTCCTTGGCCGCATGAACAAGCCCGAAGTCGATTTTATCCGCAATATTCCGCCCACCATTGCCATCGAGCAGAAGGTCATCAACCGCAACGCCCGTTCCACGGTGGGTACGTCTACCGAAATTTACGACTACCTGCGTCTGCTTTTCGCCCGCATCGGCCGGACTTATTCGCCCGTGTCGGGAGTGGAAGTGAAGCGCCACAGCGTGCAGGACGTGGTGGATGACGTCATGGCCTTGGCCGACGATACCGCCTTTCTGGTGCTTTGCCCTTGCCGCATCGCTACGCGTGACGACCTTGAATCGATGTTGCGCAAAGGCTATACCCGTCTGGAGTTTGGCGGCGATGACGCAGTTTCTTGCTATCGCATCGACGAGGTACTCGAAGATGAAGCTTTGCTGCGAGACTGTCTGCAAGCCTCTTGCCAGCATCTGGTCATCGACCGTATGCGCGTGCAGCACGATACCCTTACCCGTTCGCGTCTGACCGACTCAGTAGAGACGGCTTTTTACGAAGGCCAACATACCTGTATGTTGCGCATCTACAGCGAGTCGGGCGAACTGTTCCGGACTTTTTCCGACCGCTTCGAGGCCGACGGCATCAGTTTCGAGCAGCCAAGCGAACTGATGTTCAACTTCAATTCACCCTCGGGCGCTTGTCCTACTTGCGAAGGCTTCGGCCGTGTAGTGGGTTTGGACGAAGACCTGATAGTGCCCGACAAGTCGCTCTCTGTCTATGACGATGCCATCGCCTGCTGGCGCGGACAAGTGATGTCCGAATGGAAGAACGCACTTGTGATGTCGGCGCCGAAGTTCGACTTTCCCATTTTCAAACCTTGGTACGAACTTAGCGATGAACAGCGCGAACTGGTCTGGACGGGCAACCGTTACTTCAAGGGTCTGAACGAGTTCTTTCATCGGCTGGAAGAAAAACAGTACAAGATACAGAACCGCGTCATGTTGGCGCGTTACCGTGGCAAGACCATTTGCCCCGATTGCAAGGGCCGTCGTCTGAAACCCGAGGCTTTTTACGTAAAGGTGGGCGGCAAATCCATCGCAGAATTGGTGGAAATGCCCGTGTCGGAGCTTTTTCCTTTCTTTGAGAACTTGACCCTCAGCGACACCGAACGACAAGTGGCTGAGCGCCTGCTGGTGGAAATCAAGAATCGCTTGCAGTTCCTGCTCGACGTTGGGTTGGGTTATCTTCGCCTGGACCGTTTGTCGAACAGCCTTTCCGGCGGCGAAAGTCAGCGTATAAATCTGGTAACGTCTTTGGGCAGCAGTCTGGTGGGCTCGCTCTATGTGCTGGACGAACCCAGTATCGGCCTGCATGCCCGTGATACCGACCGCCTTATCAAGGTGCTGCGCCAGCTGCAGTCGTTGGGCAACACTGTGGTGGTGGTCGAACACGACGAGGAACTGATACGCGCCGCCGACTACATTATAGATATAGGTCCGGATGCCGGTCGTCTGGGAGGCCAACTGGTGTACCAAGGACCCTTGCAGCCGCTGCTCGAAAAGGGAGAAGCCGCGCTCGACGGGACTGTTCAGAAAAGCTATACGCTCAATTATCTGACCGGACGCGAAAAGATAGCTTTGCCCGCCTTCCGCCGTTCGTGGAACAACTATATCTCTCTGAAGGGCGTCAACCACAACAACCTCAAGAACCTCGACGTGAAGTTCCCGCTCAATGTCCTGACGGTGGTGACGGGCGTGAGTGGCTCCGGTAAGTCATCGCTGGTGCACGATGTGCTGTACTTGGCCCTAAAACGGGTACTGAGCGAGAGCAGCGAACGCCCGGGTACCTATCGCGAACTGGGCGGTGATGTAAATATGGTGCACGACATCAGCTTCGTGGACCAGAACCCCATCGGTCACTCTTCGCGTTCGAATGCGGCCACCTATCTGAAGGTCTACGATGAAATCCGCAAGCTCTATGCCGACCAGCCGCTGGCCAAGCAGATGGGCATGCCTGCCTCGTACTTTTCATTCAACCAGGAAGGCGGACGCTGCGAACATTGTCAAGGCGAAGGCGTGGTGCATGTCGACATGCAGTTTATGGCCGATATCGTGATGCCTTGCGAACACTGTCAAGGCAAGCGTTTTCAGTCGGATGTGCTGGAAGTGCTTTACAAGGGCAAATCCATCTACGATGTGCTGGAAATGACGGTGAATCAAGCTTGCGAATTCTTCTCCGAAGGCAAGACATCTACCGAAAAGAAAATTATCAAACGCCTGAAACCTCTGCAGACGGTGGGGCTTGGCTATATCAAACTGGGACAGTCATCCTCAACCCTGTCGGGCGGCGAGAACCAGCGCGTCAAGTTGGCCTATTACCTGAGCCAGGAACAGCCCCAACCATCCATCTTTATTTTCGATGAACCCACCACCGGCCTGCATTTTCACGATATCAGCGTCCTTTTGAAGGCTTTCGGCGGACTGCTGGCAACCGGCCACAGCCTTATTGTCATCGAGCATAACTTGGAGGTTATTAAAATGGCCGACCACATTATCGAGTTGGGTCCCGAGGGTGGAAACAAAGGGGGCGAGTTGGTTTTCACCGGCACGCCCGAAGCTTTGTTGGATTGCCCGCAGAGCTATACGGCCCGCTTCCTTCGCGACAAACTTTAATTGTTCAGTTTCTTGGGTTTCCCGAAGGGAATTCTCAGGCCCACTTCCACTTGTGTGGTAAGCGTATTGAGCGGAATGTATTGCGGCGAGAAGTCGGTTAGGATATGATCCCAAGAAATGTAAAGCAAGCTGCCCAGATTGAGCGCCAGACCGAAGGCGCGTCCGTAATCCGAAAGCAGGGTATAGCTGCCCGACAGTTGCAGGTCTTTCAACAGACCGATGTTGGCACTGGCTATCAGTTCGTTGAAATCGCCGTAGGCCGTATGGTCTAAGGTGTAGAGCAGACCCGCACTGAGCCTGTTGTTGAAGATACCATATTGGATGCCTGCCAAAAAACGGCTGTCGAGTCGCTGGATTTGGCTTTCTTGGATTTCGTTCTTGCGGAACTGTATCATTTTGAGCATATCGTCGCTCAGCTGCTTGAACATGTCTCCCGTGCTTTCTTCGCCTCCGGCTTCAGCTCCGGTTTCGTCAGTACTCTTGTTGAGCTCGAGTTCTATGCCGCTGAAACTTACTTCGCCCGTCGAGGAGGCTTGATAGCAGGCATCCTCGTTCCATTTGATGCCGCCCAGATTGGTGACGGCCAGTGAAAGGCTCAGGTTCTTGATGGGCGAATACTCCACACCCAAATCGAAGGCCAAACCGTGTCCTGCAGGCCGCAAGCTTTCCATATCGAAGGCAAGGCCGGTGATGTAATCGTCGATGGCATTGCCAGTGCCATCTTCGCCGTATTTGAAGTTGACGGCGGGACAATAGGCGTTGAGCGAAGCCTGCGTTTGGATGTTCCAGCCGCTACCCGACATATCAATCAGCATTTGGTCGATATTGGCACTGGCACCGGCCAAGCCCAGCAGGTATCTTCCCTTGACACCCAGCCGCAGATTGTCGAGCAGTTGATAGGCATAGCCGATACCGGCCGAAGCATAAGCGGTGGCGGAAACGTTCAGGTTGCGTATGTCGTAAACCGTGTGATCGGAATCCATGCCTTTTTTCAAGAAGGCAAAGAAGGTTTTGGGCAGGTTGCTGCTCACCGCCACGTTCAGTTTGGTATCGAAGGAAAAATAGGAACGACCCGAATTGAAACCGAACCCGAGAACATCGATGCCCGTGTTGAGATTCAAAATGTTGTTGTCGCTCAAACCATCCAGAAATTGGTCGGCCGCAACGTCGGGATGCAGGAAACTGAGCAGTTCACCGTCTTGGCTGGGAAAGAACAGCTGCGGCACCGACAGGTTGGAGTTTACATTGACGGCATAGTGGCCTAACAGATTGATGTAGCCCCGGTAGGGCGACATGGCCGGGTTCAAGTCGTGACGGTAGTTGTAACCATCCATAAAATAAGCGCTCTTGGATTGCGCCCAAGCACCTGTCGCAAACAAGATGACGGTAAGTGCAACGGAAATGTATCTTTTCATAGGAATCCTCATTTAAGCGTTTATTATAAGTTGTCGGCATCGATGATAAGGCCGCCTACGGCTTTCAGCATCAATGTGGGCTTGATGTATTGTTCAGACGAGAGCGGTACGTTGGCCACCCGGGCATTGGAACTCAGCCGGAACTCGAGTTCGAAGGCGCGGGCCTTGTCCAACTGGCGGTCTTTGTTTTCGATGCTAACCCTGACAGCTGTTATACAGGGGCTTTCAAGCGTTCCGCCATTGACATCCAGACGAATGGGGTCCATATCGATGCGGTTGTCGTTCTCGTCGAGCGGATAAAGCCGGGCTGTGAGGTCCAAGGGAATGGTGTTCTCAATCTGGCCGGCAAGTACCAGACTTTCGCCTACATAGTCAAAGTACCCGCCAATTTCCGAGAGGTCCATCGCCAGTGTGTCGTTAAGACGGAAGTGCGTGTTCTCGCCGAAAGCGATGGGAATCACAATCTCGTATTGCAGGTCGGCGAGGTAGTCGATGTCCAAGTCGACTTCGTGCTGCTGCTTGGTGTCGGTGGCCACATTCAAGTTGAAAGCGATTTCATCGGGCAGGCTTTGCAGAATATCGTTCACCCTTAATGGTATAAAGGTATAGTCTTGAGGCATCTCCTCATCGCTGGCGGCTATCCAGAACTTGTGCTCTTCGGTTAGGCCGTTGTGGGCTTTGGGCAGTTCTATAAGAAGGTCTTGGCGGCGGCTGTCATCGTTCAAACCATCCGTTACGGGTATCAGGTTACCGTTGATGGTCAAAGGAATGGAAATGTTGCTCTTGGCCGTGAGTTTCACCACGGGATCGATTTCGAGCCTGACGTTTTCGGGGTCTTTCAGCATATCGGGCAGACCGTCCAGACTGATGTTGGCCGATAAGGGTTCGATTTTCGGGTCGATAATGCCGTAGATGCGGTTCAGTGCCAGACCGCTGATACCGGCGCTGACATGCGCCTGGATGTTCTTGTCGCTAAGGTCGGAAATGCTGATTTCGCCGGCAGCGATATGGAAGTTCGCATCGTAGCTGATGGATTCGTCCAAATCGAGTTTGCCGCTGCTGATATCGAAGCCGCTCAAGTCTATCGCCTTGATGTAGAGAGACTTCTCGATAGGCTCTCCGTTGACGACATTGGCTTTGATTTGCCAGATGTTGTTGCCGACAAGATCAGCCCCTTCAAGCTTGAAGGCCTTGGGCAGCCGCAGGTTGAAGGCCAGCGTGACGGGCATGTCCAGATTGGGCAGGTTCTCGGCCATGAGCGAGAGGAAAATCCGGGCGCCCTCGCGGAAAATCAAGCTGTCGGCCCGCAGCAACTCGCTGGGAATGTCGATGCTCTCCTTGAGACCGAAAGTATCGCTCAGCTGGTAAGAAATGCCCGAAATGCCGGCACCCAGGTCGCTGATAACGATATTGTCGATGCTGAAGTTGATTTCGATGTCCTCCTTGAGGGCTTCGGTGAGCTCCTTCACATTGATTTGTCCGCTGTTCAAGGCCACCGTTCCGCTGACCTCAAGTTTCTCGTCGATGCTGATAACACCGTCGACAAACTCTTTGTTGATGTTCAGTTTGCGGAGCTCCAGCCTGATGTTTTCTGGAATCTCGCCGTCGAGGCAGAGTTCGTTGTTGTCGTTCAAGTTGGGATGGCTGGTAAATTCCATCATCTTGGGCAGCTTGACGCGGACATTCTCGGCTATGATGGGCGTTGACAACTGAGGCAACTTGAAGTCGACATTAATGAAGGTGCCTTCGCCGATGGTGGCGCTGTTGATGCTGCTCAATTCTTCCATCGGGCTGCTGATGTCCTGCTGGAAATCGAAGCCGAGGTCTTGCAGTTCGTAGGCAATACGGTTGATGTTGACCACGGCGTCGTTTACTTTCAAGTCGAAGTCGGCGTCACAACCCATGGTGACTTTGCCCGTAGGCAGATTCTTGGAATTGATGTTGCCCTGAAGCTTGATGCTGGCTTCGTAAACGATATTGTCGGTCCATTGCAGTTTGCCGTCGGTGATGGGAATGCCGCTCATGTCAATTTCGTCCAGCAGCAGGGTGATGCTGAAACCTTCGTCAGGACGATAGGGGTAATTGGTGAGGCTCAGACGGTTGGTGCTGAGGTCGAGCCCTTCCTGGGCCTGCAACTTGACGGCTTGGGGCAGCTGAAGGTCGAGGTATTCGATAAGCAGGTTGTCGCTGAGTCCGCTCAAGGAGGCGCAGGGATCTACCTTGAACACGATTTTGCTGCCTTCTTCCATAACGATGCGCTCAATGCCGGCAATCTGTTCGGGCAATTCGTAGTTCACGTCAATTTCTTCGTTGCTGCCGAAAGAAGTGCTCAGGTTGTCGATGCTGAACGACAGACTCTCGATGACGATATCGTTGAAGGTAACCGTCACTTTCAGTCCCAAGTCTTGTATGCGGGCTATTTCGTCGGCATAATAACTGATGTCTTCGACCGTAACGTTGCCGCTTGCCGAGGCCTTGTCGTTGATGGCCAGTACGCCGTCAACAGGGTCGCCCCCGATATTGAGCGACGAAATGACAAACTTCTTTTGAATGCTGAAGTCGTTGTTCTTGTCCATTACGTCAGCGCTGGTGAAGCGTATCGTGCCGTCTTGTATATCGGCCGCTGCCGCAAAACCGAAAATGCTGCTGGGATAGATTTCCAGCGAGGGAATGATGCGCCCGGACGTAAGCAGGCTGGAGGCGTTTTCTACTTGTAGGGTGATGCCAAGTGTGGCGGGATGTTCGCCCCCTTGCAACTCAATGTCACCGATGTTGCTGAGGCCGGCGGGCAGGTTCACCGAGCTGGAGAATTCTTCGCGGGTATCGACACTGATGACGTTCGACGGCAGTTTCAGCGGAATCTCCTCGTGGGGCAGGTTGTCGGCCAGAATGGTCAGGGCTTCGGGCAGCTGGGCGTCGCCGAAAATGCGTCCCTGCGAAATGTTGATGTCGGGAATGTCTATACGGCGCTGCTCGTCGCTCAGCTGATACGAACTGAAGTCCAAATCGAAGTCGGCGCCCTTGGCTTCCTTGTTGTTGAGGCTGAGTTCGTCAAGATTGATCTCGCCGATGCCCAGGTCGATAACCTGCTGCATGCTCATCCCCTCGATGGTCAGTTTGGTGTCGGCCGCGTTGATGCCTTCCACTTCGAGGTCTTGAGTGTAGCTGTAGTCATCAAGAGCGATAGAGCTGAGACCCATCTCGGCCTTGGCGGCGCTGTCAAGTACATACGAAAAACTGTCTCTCATCTCGAAACGGTAGTCGCCCGTAGTGGAGTCTTCCTTGAGGCCTATGCTGTCGCCGTTGAGCGACTTCAATGCGTCTCCGATGAATATCTTGTTGTTGCTGCTCAGCAGGGGAATGCTCAGGGAGTCGCCGCCCATGGCGAACTTCTTGGACAGTTTCGTCATGTCGTAGCGGCTGTCGATACAGGACGTGCCGCCGACAAGCAGCAGGCAACAGCCAACAAGCGTTCTAATAACAGATTTCATAAGGCTATGGTTTGGTTACAGATAATCAATTGTTCATGCAGATTTGGCCTACATAGGCCACAGAAGGCAAAGATAATGCAATTTCCTAAAAATGTTTAAATTATTCAAGAAAACTTTGCCGATAACGCAGCGGGCGATTTAGACGGATTTCTTGGAGAACATTCTCGGAATGCAATGAAAAAAAATTTTCAGAAAGAAGTCTTTTGTGCTACCTTTGCAGCCCATTAGCGAATGGTAGAAACTCTTTTATTAAATATCTATGAAACAGAAGAAATTTTTAACCTGTGATGGTAACCAGGCCGCTGCACACATTTCTTATATGTTCAGCGAAGTGGCTGCAATCTACCCCATCACTCCGTCATCGACCATGGCAGAGTATGTAGACGAGTGGGCGGCCGCAGGACGTAAGAACATTTTTGGTGAAACCGTGTATGTTCAGGAAATGCAGTCTGAAGCAGGCGCCGCCGGTGCCGTTCACGGTTCGTTGCAGGCCGGTGCCCTTACCACGACCTACACAGCCTCTCAAGGCTTGCTGCTGATGATCCCCAACATGTACAAAATCGCCGGCGAACTGCTGCCTTGCGTTTTCCATGTATCGGCACGTACCTTGGCTTCACACGCCCTTTGTATCTTCGGTGACCATCAGGACGTTATGTCTTGCCGTCAGACCGGTTTTGCCATGTTGGCAGAAGGTTCTGTACAGGAAGTGATGGATCTTGCCGGTGTGGCTCACCTTTCTACTATCAAGAGCCGCGTACCTTTCGTCAACTTCTTCGATGGTTTCCGTACTTCACACGAAATCCAGAAGATTGAGATGCTGGAAAACGAAGACCTGGCACCCCTTATCGACCAGGAAGCTTTGGCTGAATTCCGTCAACGCGCTCTGAATCCCGACAAGCCCGTGATGCGTGGTATGGCCGAAAACCCCGACCACTTCTTCCAGCACAGGGAATCATGCAATCCTTTCTACGAAGCCGTTCCTGACATCGTAGCAGACTATATGAAGGAAATCACCAAGATTACCGGCCGCGAATACAAGCCTTTCAGCTACTATGGCGCTCCCGATGCAGAAAACATCATCATCGCCATGGGTTCGGTTACCGAAGCTACCCGCGAAGTTATCGACTATCTGATGGCCAAGGGTGAAAAAGTGGGCTTGATTTCCGTTCATCTTTATCGTCCTTTCTCTGCCAAATATCTGGCTGAGGCCGTTCCCGCCAGTGCCAAGCGCATCTGCGTGCTCGACCGTACCAAAGAACCCGGAGCAGCCGGCGAACCTCTGTATCTGGATGTTGTCGAGGCTTTCTCCAATGCCAAGGAACTGGCCGACAAGAAGGGCATTCTTATCATCGGCGGACGTTACGGTTTGGGCTCCAAGGATACCACTCCCGCCCAGATTCTGGCCGTTTACGAAAACCTGGCTCTTCCGCAGCCCAAGAATCAGTTCACCATCGGTATTGTCGATGACGTTACCTTTACTTCTCTGCCTCAGGGCGAAGAAATCGCCGTCGGCGGCGAAGGTATGTTCGAAGCCAAGTTCTATGGTTTGGGCGCCGACGGTACCGTGGGTGCCAACAAGAACTCGGTGAAGATTATCGGTGACAATACCGACAAGCACTGCCAGGCCTACTTCTCTTACGACTCCAAGAAGTCGGGTGGTTTCACCTGCTCTCACCTGCGTTTCGGCGACTCTCCCATCCGCTCTACCTATTTGGTAAATACGCCTAACTTCGTGGCTTGCCACGTTCAGGCTTACCTGAATATGTACGATGTTACCCGTGGTCTGCGTCAGAACGGTACTTTCCTGCTGAACACCATCTGGAACGGCGAGGAATTGGCCAAGAATCTGCCCGCTCGTGTAAAACGCTACTTCGCACAGAAGAACATCACCGTTTACTATATCAACGCTACCCAGATTGCCCAGGAAATCGGTCTTGGCAACCGTACCAACACCATCCTGCAATCGGCTTTCTTCCGCATTACCGGCGTTATCCCCGTCGATTTGGCTATCGAACAGATGAAGAAGTTCATCGTGAAGTCTTACGGCAAGAAGGGCGAAGATGTGGTCAACAAGAACTATGCTGCCGTCGACCGTGGCGGTGAATACAAGCAGCTCACCATCGACCCCGCATGGGCCAATCTGCCCGACGAGGCTGCCGCTGCCAACAACGATCCCGAATTCATCAACAAGGTGGTTCGTCCTATCAACGCTCAGGACGGCGACCTGCTGCCTGTTTCCGCTTTCAAGGGCCGTGAAGACGGTACTTGGGATCCCGGTACGGCCCAATACGAAAAACGTGGTGTCGGTGCTTTCGTTCTTGTATGGAATGCCGAAAACTGTATCCAATGTAACAAATGCGCCTATGTTTGTCCTCACGCTTGTATCCGTCCTATCGTTATGGATGAGGCCGAGGCTGCCGCTGCTCCTGCTTTCGATACCATCGAAATGAAGGCTCCTGCTGCCATGAAGGGCATGAAGTTCCGTATTCAGGTGGGCGTTATGGACTGCCTTGGTTGCGGCAACTGCGCCGATGTTTGTCCTGGCAATCCCAAGGCCGGTGGCAAGGCTCTTACCATGGTTCACTTGGAAAGCCAGCTTGCCGAAGCTGCCAACTGGGAATATTGCGTAAAGCATGTCAAGAGCAAACAGTCTTTGGTAGACATCAAGTCCAACCCCAAGAACTCTCAGTTCGCTACGCCTTTGTTTGAGTTCTCAGGCGCTTGCTCGGGTTGCGGTGAAACTCCTTATGTAAAACTGATTTCACAACTCTTCGGCGACCGCGAAATCGTGGCCAACGCTACGGGTTGTACCTCTATTTACTCCGGTTCCGTTCCTTCTACGCCTTATACCACCAACGAAAAGGGTCACGGTCCTGCTTGGGCTAACTCTTTGTTCGAAGACTTCTGCGAATATGGTATGGGTATGCAACTGGCTTACGAAAAGATGGTGGCCCGTCTGGTACGTCTGATGACCGAAGCCCAGTCTTGCACGGTATGCAGCGATGAGCTCAAGGCTTTGTTCCTGCAATGGATTGAATTCCACAACGATGCCGACAAGAGCCGCGAACTGGCCGACAAGATTACCCCGCTGGTACAGAACTGCTCTTGCAAGTACTGCAAGGAAATCGCTTCCTTGAGCAAGTTCCTGGTTAAGCGCAGCCAGTGGATTATCGGTGGTGACGGTGCTTCTTACGATATCGGTTACGGCGGTCTTGACCACGTTATCGCTTCGGGCAAGAATGTGAACATCCTGGTACTCGATACCGAAGTTTACTCCAACACCGGCGGTCAGGCTTCGAAGGCTACGCCTGTAGGTGCCATCGCCAAGTTTGCCGCTGCCGGCAAGCGCGTCCGCAAGAAGGACCTTGGTCTTATCGCCACTACTTACGGCTATGTATACGCAGCTCAAATCGCTATGGGTGCCGACCAGGCTCAGACCTTGAAGGCTCTGCGCGAAGCCGAGGCTTATGATGGTCCGTCTATCGTTATCGCTTACGCTCCTTGTATCAACCACGGTTTGAAGGCCGGTATGGGCAAGAGTCAGGCCGAAGAAGCCGCTGCTGTAGCATGTGGTTACTGGCACTTGTGGCGTTACAACCCCATGTTGGAAGCCGAAGGCAAGAACCCCTTCACCTTGGATTCCAAGGAACCCAACTGGGCCGACTTCAAGACCTTCCTCAAGGGAGAAGTGCGCTACGCTTCCGTTATGAAGCAGTATCCTAACGAAGCCGAAGAACTCTTCCAGGCTGCCGAGGATAATGCCAAGTGGCGTTACAAGTCGTACAAGCGTATGGCTAGCCAAGATTGGAATCAGGAATAGTCTGAGGACTGTTTCCGTATTGATAATGGGGTTGCGCGGCCAACAGGCCGCGCAACCTTTTTCCCACCCACAACGATTATGAAGAAATGCATTCTTACGTTCCTGGCCGCCTACTGCGTGCTGGGTCTCTCTGCCGCCAGCTTTAAAAGTGCGGTCACCAATACTTCGCTCAACTGCAAAGTGAACGAGGCCGCCAAGCCCTTGACCGATGCCAAAGGCAAATACATGACCATCGTTTATCTGGAGAACCTCTCTTGTGAGAAAATAGGGCAGAACAGCCTCTCGGAAGATGTACAGGCCTTGCTCGACGAGGGGTACCGCGTTATCGAGATAGACTATGCCGGCCACGAAAAGGCCTGCTCACCTTTCATCAATGCAGATATTATCCTTATCAACGATGCCCTGAACGGCGGCAGCTTTGCCGGAGCTTCCAATTGCTCGGCTTATCGCTCTTACGTGCTTTTTGAAGGCTATCGTCTGAAACGCGATGTGGCTTACTACAAGGACGATCCAAGTATTTACAACTGGCCCGGTGGCTATACCGGGGGCGATTCGCTGTATATGGACATCGCCTATCCGGCCAATCCGTCCAAGGCTGTGCCCAGCATCATTTCTTTCTCTTACAGCAACAGCTGGTACGGCAACGCGCATCAGCGCCTGTTCTTGGGCTATACCTTGGCGATGTTTGACGATACTTTCCTGCAGGGCGCTCCCGCCCAGGGTATGGCTTGGGCTATTGCCGACCATCCCAAATACTGCGATTGGGGTCAAGGGAAGCCCGAAGGCGGTGCCAACAAAGACTTGGGCTCTTTCGAAGTGAATCCGGACGCTTCGCGCAAAGTCAAGTCGGCTATACGATGCCTGCGGGCCGAGGCCGCTGCTTTGGGTATGTCCGACAATATCGGTATTTATGGTTTCTCGCGTGGCTCAACGGCTGCTTCTTTGGCCATCGGCGATAAGAAAGTGAACGATTTCGAGCTTGCTGGTTTGAACCAGAAGCTTTCCAGCGATGTGCAAGTGGCCGCTTTGGGCCCCGGCGTGTTCGATTATACATTGGTGTATGACGAAGGCACCGATGGTGACGGCAATCTGGAAACCCGTTGCGCCAAGGTTTGGGGCGAACTGGCCAGCAACAAGATGCAATGGAAATATCAGGGTGCCACCTTTACCATGGCCACTGCCGCTACAGCTCCCGTTATCTTTTTCTACAACAACAGTGACGAGGCTTACTACAGCTACCAGTCCAAGAAGTTGCAGGCCTTGTTGGCGACCTTGGGTGTCGATTACGAGACTGTGACCGATTATGGCTCGGGCCACTCGGTACCCAAGGATACGGCTTCGCTGGGTAAGATGTACCGTTTCTTCCAAAAGTACCTGATAGAGAAGGAACCTGTTGATGAATTGCGTACGCCCGGACAAGCATTACAGCGCCCTTTTGAGCTACAGGCAATTTCTGCCGGCGCTGCGGGGATTGTCTGCCGATTTGTCTTGCCACAGGCTGCGAAATGCTCTTTGAAGCTTTACGATCTCTCGGGCCGCTGTGTGTGCGGTCGTGACTGCTCACTCAGCGCCGGGGCGCAGGAAGTGACGCTGGGTTTGGCATCGTCGCTGCCGCAGGGCCTTTGCTATGTATTGGCGCTCGATGTGGAAGGGCTAAGCAGCGTTTGCACGCTTAAGCTGTAAACTTCGGCCGCCTTTTTACACCTCACTTAGCGGCAAAGTATTTCGGCGAAAAACTCCGGACGGTGAAAGTCGGGCTTTTCGCTTATGATGGGCTGCCAGGACAGATAATGTGCCTGGGTCAGCCCATCGCCGCATTTGTAGAAGTTGGCTTTGAGCCAGCAATCTTCCAGCGAGGCGATGTGGTGCCGGAAGAAACATTCGAAGGGAAGCACCAGTGCCAGTTCCCAGGCGGTGTGCAGGGGTCGCTCGCCAAAAGGCTCGCGACCCAGACTGCTCCAGCGTTGCACCTTGTCTCGTATCTCTTGGTCGGCTCTGGTTCGATTGTGCCGGTCTCGGCCGCACCCGATGAGCAACTGGCCGGCGCAGTTGGCTTCGATGTTGTAATACAGACCGTCCCCGACCGGGCTGATGAAGCATTCCACGCAGGAATCCGTCCAGATAGGGCCGTTGTCGGCGGCCTCTGCCTTGACGCTGGCTTCTTCCACACGGTAGTGCAGCAGCAAGGCTTGGTCGTTGTAGGAAATCCGGAAGGCGGCCTTGGGACGATAGGGAAAGGCTTGAGGCCAATTACAGCAGGCTATTTCGTTCCAAGTAAAGGCTTGCTCTTCGAAAAGCTGCGGTAAATCTTCGGGGCGGATGTTATTAGAAGGTATTTTTCGGGTAATCATAGGCGTCTGGGTTTTTATAGCTCACGTAGGCCGCAAAGATAGTTAAAATAGCC
This sequence comes from uncultured Bacteroidales bacterium, assembly GCA_964423935.1. GTDB lineage: Bacteria > Bacteroidota > Bacteroidia > Bacteroidales > UBA1402 > UBA1757. Next base: position 16,757 of record CAYRHC010000007.1, read on the forward strand.
CGTTAACGATTCTTAAAGCATGGGGAAGGTTTGCAAGAGCCCTTGGAATATCGTATAATTGCAAGATTTTTGTGGAAAATCTAGACATTACCAAATACTAACCAACTAAACAACAATTCTTATGAAGAAATTTACTTCTATGTTTTTGTCGGTGGTTATGATGCTGCTGCTGGCCGTTCCTCAGGCCAAGGCCATCATTACCGACCCCGATGATTACTTGATTTTCGATTCGGGAATTCTGGCGGATTCTACCAACCACGCCGCATTCCTGAATAAGGTGGCTGCCGCCAACGGCATGATTACCTGGTCTACGGGTGTA